>CALVII010000001.1 GCA_944329465.1 uncultured Bacilli bacterium
GCCTATTTTTGACCTCCTTATCAAGTTCATTTATCATTAGTTTTTGGTTCCACCAACACTACTTGACATTGAACCTAAAATTATACCATTAAACAAAAATAACAAGTATTTTTCTAAACACTTGTTATTATTCTGGATAAACACTCACTTGTTTACGGTCACGCCCTAAACGTTCAAATTTAACTTTTCCAGCTATTTTGGCAAATAAAGTATCATCTTTACCAATGCCAACATTCACACCTGGATAAATTTTAGTTCCTCTTTGACGATATAAAATAGAACCACCAGTTACTACTTCACCATCGGCAGCTTTTGCCCCTAATCTTTTAGACTCAGAATCACGTCCGTTTTTAGTTGAACCTTGTCCCTTTTTATGAGCAAATAGTTGAATATTTAATCTTAATAACTCCATAAACTACACCTCCTCGTTTATTTTTATATTTTTTTCATATTGTTTTTCCAAATCTTTTAATAAACTGATCATATTTAAAATAAGTGCTTTGGTCTGCTTATCTTCTTTTAAAATATCTATAGAAAGCTTATCATTAGAAATATTATAACTAATTGCTTCCTCATCCAATCTCAAAATACCGTTTATACTCGTAATAACAATTGAACTTACAGATGCACATACAATATCTTTTCCATAATCAGCAAACATCGCATGTCCACTTATTTCAATATGATTTTTTCTAATGTCGACTTTAATCATTATGCCACTAACTTAGTAATTTCAACTTTAGTATATGGTTGACGGTGACCTTGAGTACGACGATATTTTTTCTTTTGTTTATACTTATAAACTTTAATCTTTTTGTTTTTACCGTGTTTTAAAACCTTAGCTTCTACTTTAGCTCCTTTAACATAAGGATTTCCGCAAACTCCACCAATCATTAAAACATGATCAAATGTAACCTTGCTATCAGCTTGGGCATCTAATTTTTCGGTATATAAAACAGAACCCTCTTCAACATAATATTGTTTTCCTCCAGTTTCAATAACTGCTTTCATACTTTTACCTCCTTTATTAACTAAGACTCGCCATCAAGGTAGGACTAAACCTTTCAAAACCTTTTCTGTGCGGTTGTAGATGGAGATCTACACATTTACACATTCTACCACAATCTACCCTTAAAGTCAAACCTTTTTCTCAAGTTTTCTCTTTCACTAATATAGTTAAAACCATTATAAAATAAATGTTTATAATCCCTTTTCATTTTATTAAAATCAAGAGAATTAATTTTTTTAACTTTTCTAAAATGATAATTATTTAAATATCTTTCGAGTAAAAATCTGTTAAATATGCTTTCGTGATTTTTTGCTTCAAAAAAAACTCTCACTAATAAAAAAGTTAAAATCAAGATTAAAATTAAATTAAAATCGCTTTGAAAAATCAAAACAAACATAAAAAATAAAGAAATAAAAATAATTAAGATATGACTTTTTTTAAAATCAGTTATCTTATTTAAAATTAAATTTAAAATCTTCGATCCGTCTAAAGGAAATATTGGTAGTAAATTAAAACATAAAATAGATAAACTATAATAAACCATCTCTTTCATACCAAAATAATAAAGGAAAATAGTAAAAATTATTTGAAAAATAGGTCCCATAACTGCAATTAAAGCTTCCTCACTAATTTTCCTATTTAAATCTTCGTTAAAAACCGTCAAAGCCCCAAACGGTAATAATATTATTTTATCTATCTTCCAGTTAAAAATAACACCCATCAAAATATGTCCAAATTCATGAACAATAATAATCAAACTAAACAAAACAAAACCTTTAAAATGACCTGTAATAGCCGAAATCAAAGCCGCAATATAATAAAAAAGATGGATTTTAAATATATTTTTTATAATCCAAAACCTTCCCCTCTTTTGTAAATACTAAATATATTTTCTCACCATTTGCCTCTCCTAAAATATCTCCCGCCTTCAAATAATCATACATACTAACTTTTATCTCTTTTATATTCGCATACCACACCTCTATACCATCACCTTGCTCAACAACTACCGTATTGCCATACCCTTCCTTCTCACCTGCAAATACGACAATCCCACTTTTAATAACCGGTATCACATAACCTTTAGATACCGTAAGTTCTACCCCATCTTTATATTCCTTTTCATCCTCATACTCTATTTTAGTAGAAGAAACCAAAGCCGTCTTCTCAGTTCCCGTAAGAGGAAGCGATGAACCAAATAATTTTTCATAAGCCGTATTTACTTCCGCAAAACTAAAGTGATTTTGAAAAACATATTTATATAAATTTTCTCTAAGACTAGGACTTGATTTCAAAGCAATTAAAATCCCTAATAACAAAATTACACAAACTAAAAATTTACTAAATAACTTACTGATAAAACTAATTTTTTTAATCTTATTTTTCGACATATTATCACCTATAATAGCTTATTTATTTAAATCTATTTTTAGAACCACTTCTAGGCATTCACATATATTATTTTAGGTGATAAATATGAATATAATAGATATCTTAAGTGTAACTAAAGGCACTTTAATAAATAAAATAAATTTAAATTTAACCGTCAATAAATTTAAAATAGACAGCCGAAAAATAGAAAACGGTGACTGTTTTATAGCTATAAATGAAAACGGGCAAAAATACATAAAAAAAGCCATTCAAAATGGAGCTTCGTTAATTATTGTAAGTAAAAAAACATCTTATAATATTCCGACTATATTAGTTCAAAACACTACTAAAATCTTAAGTAATCTCGCATCTTTTATAAGAAAAAAATATAATCCAAAAGTAATTGCTATAACAGGTAGTGTTGGTAAAACCACCACTAGAGAATTAATAAATGCTGTATTAAAAACCAAATATAGATGCCATCAAAATTTTCAAAATCAAAACAATCATATAGGAGTACCTCTAACTTTATTTGATCTAACTAAAAAAGACGAAATTGCCATCATCGAAATGGGCATGAATCACTTAGGTGAAATAAGCAAATTATCTAAAATGGTCACACCAGATATTGCTGTAATTACCAACATAGGTACATCACACATCGGAAATTTAGGCAGTAAAGAAAATATCTTAAAAGCCAAATTAGAAATAAAAGAAGGTTTAACAGGACCTTTATTTGTAAATGGGGATGATCCTCTTTTAAAACACGAATATGCATTAAAAAGTGGTTTTGGAACTATTAACGATTTAATAGCTTATAACCTATCTTCTTCCCTAACCTCGTCTTCTTTTGACATAATATTAGATAAACCTTATAAAATAAATGTAAACTTACCACCCTATTTAATAAACGACTGTTTAATTGCCATTCATATTGGACTATATTTAAAAGTAGATATAAAAGATATTATAGATGCCTTAAATAATTATCACACCTTTGATATGCGTATGAACATCTTAAAAGATAAAAACAATAATACTATTATAAATGACTGTTATAACTCTTCATTAGAATCTTTAACCGGTGTTTTAAATATATTAAAAAATGAAAATCAAAACAAACTATTAATCTTAGGTGATATTAATGAATTAGGTAAATTTTCCAAACAAATACATCAAAAAATACCTAAAATATTAGACCAAATTAACAATAAAAAAATAATTTTAATCGGTAAAGAAATGAGTCAAATAAATTATGAAAATTCCCTTCATTTTAATAATTATAAAGAAACCATAAATTATCTTAAAACCAAAAAAACAAAAAATACTTTGATTTTAATCAAAGCATCTAGAAGTTTAAAATTAGAAAATATCACTAATTATTTTATGAAGTCTTAAAAGCCATATCTACTTTTTTTCTGACATTTTTTAACAACAAAGAAAAGAAACATACTATAAATTAGATTAATAATTAGTGATTTTAATATACTAAAGATCAAAGCTATTAAGCTAAAAGACATCGTACTTACAAGCACTAATAAACTATAAGTAAATGTTCTATAAATTAATATGCATAAAACTATAATAATTAGTAAATTAAGATAATTATCACTAAGCACTAAATTCATACGGGTAATAATAAAAGCCATAAAACAAAAGACAATTGCATGAAAAATAATTGTATCAGTATAAAACAAATCATAGGCTAAACCAGTTACAAAAGCATATTTATAATACTGCGAATAATCGTCAAAAAGTGGATAAACGATAATCAAAGATACTAAAGTAAACAAAGGAGCACAAAAACCATCGATTGAAACAAAATTAGAAATAACCCCTTCAAGTAAAAAAGAAACTATTAAAATTATCGCTTTCATTCAGTTTTCCTTTTCAAAACAGTTACATAATCTAAGTCGTCAAAATCTACTGAAGCTTCCACTTCAACCACTTTTGATAAATCAAAATTATCCGTCGTAACTCTTTTAACCTTACCAACCATTAAACCACTTGGAAAATTAGTCCCCATACCAGTCGTCACCACGTTGGCCCCTTTTAAAATATCAACATTTTCACTTATACCTTCTACCGTATATGTATTAGTTTTAGAATCGTATTTTGAAATAAGGCCGTAGACATAACCTTCTTCCACCTTTATTTTCACACTTATCTTATCGCTCATATTCTCGTTAGAAAGTAACTTAACCGTACTAGAATAATTACTAACTTTAGTAATCTGCCCAATTAAACCCTTAGGAGTTACTACCGCCATACCTTTTTCAATACCATTTTTACTACCTTTATCAATAGTTATCTCGTCATACCAATATCCAATATTTCTAGATATAACTGTCGCATTTAAATAAACCTTATCACTCAAAACAGTATTTAAATCTAAAGTTTCCTTTAATTTATCAATCTCATTTTGTAAATTTTCATTTTGCGATATAACTGAGTCAACTTGCTCTTCTTTATTTTTAAGTTTTTTATATTTTTCATATAAATCGTTTTTTTCCATCATCTCTTCAGCTCGGTCTTGAATAAAATTAAAGGGGGCAGAAACAACCTTCAAAACAATTGTAATAGTATCTTTAGCCACCTTTTCAACAGGATTTAAATCACGTTCTTCCTTAAGTGAAGCAGCTAATACAACCAGTATTAAAGCAATTAATACCACTGCCAAAATAAACAAATATCTTTTACTAAAGTGCTTTTTATTATACATAGCCGTCACCCATTAAAATTATAATACATTTTAAAAATATTGCCAACTAAATTTTCCCATTTTCTAAAAAACTATAATACTTATCCTCTCCAATAATAATATGATCTATTAATTTAATTCCAAAAATAATACCCACATCTTTTAATCTATTAGTTAAATTAATATCTTCCCTGCTCGGTCTAGCCTCTCCACTTGGATGGTTATGTACACATATAATTCCCGTCGCATTAAGTAAATAAGCCTCTTTAAAAACATCTCTAGGATGTACTAAACTATAATTAGCTGTACCTATAAAAAGTAATTTTTCTTCTAATACTTTTTTGCCCGCATCCAAATAAATACAGTAAAATTGTTCCTGCGAACTATTGATTTTAATTTTATAATACTCAAATACCTTATTTGTTTTATTTAATTTAACTCCTGTAAGTGAAGCTAATTTTCTATTCATCCTGCGGCATATCTCTGATAAAGCTACTAAAGTACATGCTTTCGCATCACCTATTCCCTTTATTTTTTTAACCTCCTGATATTTAATGTTTTTTAAATTTTCAAGACCATTTAAATTACTTAAAATATAGGCCGATAAATTTTTAACTGACATATCTTTATAACCCGTTTTTAAAATAATCGAAAGTAACTCTTCATCACTCACATTTTCCGCTCCTACATTAATTAACCTTTCTCTTGGTCTTTCCATCATAGGAATATCTTTCATTTTTACATTCATCCAACCAACTCCTCGTATTTAGCTAAAACCTGATTACAAATAACCTTAATAGATTCACTATCATCTGTTTTTGAAAGTAAACTATCATATTGATTTAAAATATTGATAAAATCCTCATCATCCGTAATTTTTTCTTTTAAAAAAGTATCATAACCTATAGATTTATAATAATTTTGAATTTTCAAAGCATTATCCTTATTAGCCGTAATTCCAATATAAGTATAATATTGATTATCTTCAACATTATAAATATAATGACTAAAATCTTTCATATTTTCCTTCATATTATCCATATCAGAGTAAACCCCTCTTTGAATATAATATAAACTCTCGGCTTCCGAAGAAACCGCCAAAGCTGGTAAAGTTTCGTACTGTTTGATAATAAAGTAAGCCATACCAATACCTAAAATTAAAGATACAGATACCGGAAATAAATATTTTTTCATTAATATCACCTACCAATATCATAAAATAAAAAGTTTACTTTTTTTGTCACCTAAAGTCACCTTCTATAATATATATACGACATTTATAAGCAAATTCCTTTTTATTTTTTTAATTTCATATTATAATATACTTAGAGGTGAAATTATGTCTTATAAAGTAGATAGAAAAAGATCAAATATATTTAACAAAGCTATAATTGCCGGTGGACTTATTATAGCTATATTGGGTAGTGGAAATGCCGTAATTAATATATTAAGTCAAAATGCTGGTATAAAATCAAATCAAGATATAGTTGCCGTAGCAACCGTTCAAGATAAACAAGCTGATTTATCAAACATTGAAACTACTGAAGAATACACTCCAAAATATGATATAACAAGCATGCAAGAAAAATATCCAGATGCTTGGGGTATTTTAGAAAAACCAGATGGAACTGCTCTTCCTATTGCTCAAACAGATTCTAAAGAAGATGAAACCTACTTTCTAAGACATACATTAGACGGTAGTGAAAGTACTTCTGGAACTGTCTTTTTAGACCATCAAAATGATAAAAATATGGAAAACCAAGTAAGCCGTCTTTGGGGACATAACTTACTTGGAGAAAACATGTTTGGTGATTTAACCGAATACCAAAATCAAGGTCAATCATTTTATGATCAAAATAAAACTTATACATTATATACCGCAAACGGTGTTTATAAATTAGATGTCTTTGCCGCTTTAGAAGAAGATGCGACAACTCAAGAATTTGACTATAATACCCAAGAGGACTTTCTAAATGATATGGCTAATAATAGAGATTCTTCTAACTTCAAGTCAGATGTTCAAATATCACCAGATGATCAAGTAATAATATTAGAATGTTGTCCAGATAGAGGTAGTGCATTTTCTGGAAACAATCGTTTTTCAGTATACACTAAAGTAACACCAGTATATGAATATAATTTAAATAACAGTAAAGCCTTGTAAATCAAGGTTTTTTAGTATTAAAAAAGACTTTATTAATTGTCCAAGTTTAATATGCAACTAAATGAGTTATTTTATAATAGCTATATAGATAATCATAATATTACGACAAAAATACCATAAATTTAAAAAATGGTATTTTTTAAAGAAAAAAGGTAAAATCTTATTGAAAAAATTAACTTACCGTGATAGTATATAAAACAATATTTTAAATGGGAGAATAATGCTATGGAAAAAGGTTGTAAAAATGAAAGTTATTATGATGTTACGCCAATATCTATAACCACTAATTTGTTAGATATAGCTGATATGTTAAGAGGTTTAAAAAAGCCTAAAATAGCTTTGTTAGATAATAAAAACATTAACGAGTTATTATATAAAGGCAAAAGACCGTTTTTAGAAAATTCATTTAGTTTAACTAATATACCTTTTATACCTTATGATTTATTGCAAAAAATTGAAATAGTTAGTAAACATAAAGAGATGGATTTTAATTCATTTATAAATTTAGTTAATAATTATTTATCTACTCTTGATCCGTTTGATATTCCAGTATTATTTGATAAAACACTAGACGTTGAAGGTGGTTATTGTAACCCTTTATATTTGGGGAAAGACAAAAAAATAAAGAAACTTATATTTACGGAATTTGTTATAAGTCAAAAATTTTCTGTATTAACTTCTGGAATATATGCTCATGAAGTTGTACACTCTCAGTTAGAATTTAATAACGGAGTAAATAATTATATTCATAGTGAAGTTTTACCTATATTCTTTGATAAATTAACAGCTTTATATATCAATGATAATTACGAAACTTTAAAGATTAATGAAAAATTAAGGTTTATTAGATTATTTAATACGATAGATAATTATAAAAATAAATGCTTATCACTATATAATAAAACTAAATTGTCTATGGGAATTATATCTATTTTAGAAGCAGAAAAACTATTTGATAAATATTTATATGGAACTAATAATGACAAAGATAATATAATTTTAAAAATCAATGATGTTTTATTAGGAAATATAAAACTTGAAGATTTGCTTAAAGACACCGAAATATCTATCAATAGTTGTCAGGACAAAAAATTAATTAAAAGGAAAATGAACAGTTTACTTTAAATAAAAATCAATATATAATCAAAATAAAGGAGAGGGTTATATGTATAGGTTTAAGTATTATTATAAAAATGGCACTAATGAAATTAGTGACTGTTATGGAAAAAAGCCAGAATTAATGTACAATGATTTTGATGGGCTAATGGATTGGGATGAATTTAATAATTTACGTTATAAAAATTTATCAGTTCATGAAATTTTAGAATTAGCAATGAAAGTTTATAAAGGTTTTCTTCCAGATTTTTATAGAATTGAAATAATTAACGATGAAAATGATGAAATCGTTGATTATATAGATGTAAAGGAGGTGAAGTAAAATGGCAGATACTGAATTTTTTACAACTGATGAATACGGTAATGTAATTAGTAAAACTAATATCCATCCAGATGGTAGTGTATCTAGATACCCATATACTACTCCTGACCAAATAAAAAAAGGACATGGACATCAAGAATGGGGTAGTATGGATGATTATTTGCAAGATGAAAAACCTGATTGGCAAAGAAGTAAAAATGCTAAAAAAAGTCAAAATCGTCGTTGGTCAGGTCCTGGTTATGATTTAGCTTTAGAAATGCTAAATGATTTGTCTTTAGAAGAATTACAAGAACTTTTAGAACTATCATCAGAAAATTATGTCCACACTTCTGAAGAAATGTTAGTAAGAGGTACTCATAAACAATTAGTACTTAAATAATCTGATTTATTATTAACAACTAATTTAATGACAAATAAGTAACACACTAGGATATTGGCAAAGCCAATAACGAGGTATACCAAAGGGATCACCCTTTGGAAATCCTAAACAACGCATTTATCAGTTAAGGTAATGCGTTGTTTTTTGTATAAAAAATACAATTTTATTCCAGTCTTCATATCTATTCTTCATACTTATGATAGAGCTTTAAACTGGAATCCTCATATTCATATGATCCTGCTTGATGATGGCATATCTAAAACTAATTTTAAAAACATTAATTTCTTTTATGAAAGTCATTTTAGATTTATTGGGAAAAATGAATTTAGACAAATAAAAAAACAATTTATATCGTAGACACAATGATGGTTTTTATGTCTACGCACCTAAATCGTTATATAAATCTATTAAAAAACTTTTAAAATATGTTTGTAGTCAAAAAAATGCACTTTCCTTATATAGAAAAAAGGCTTTCAAAAGCCTAATAATTTCCACGTTTTCTTAAGAATGCTGGAATAACTGTGTCTTCATCGTCTAATCCAGGAATTGGAACTTCTTCTTCCTCTTTTTCCTTATGTTGATCAAATCCGGTTGCAATAACTGTAACGATTAATTCGTCTGTAAAATTCTCATTAATAACCGCACCAAATATTGTATTAATGTCTGTATTGGCAGATTTTCTAATAGCTTCAACAGCCTCTTCTACTTCAAATAAAGTCAAATTTGGTCCACCAGTAACATTGATAATTGCATCAGTAGCACCATCGATACTAGTTTCTAAAAGTGGACTTAAAACGGCTTGATTAGCTGCTTCAATAGCTCTATCTTCACCAACTCCAGCACCTATACCGATTAAAGCACTACCGCGTTTTTCCATTACGGTTTTAACATCCGCAAAATCCAAATTAATTAAACCTGGACAAGCAATCAAATCAGATATAGATTGAACGCCTCTTCTAAGTACATTATCAACCTCTTTAAATGAATCTAAAAGCGGTGTAGACTTATCGATAATCTCTCTTAATCTATCATTAGGTACGACAATTAAGGTATCGACATGTTTCTTTAACTCTTCAATACCCTCTAAAGCTTGGCTCATTCTTTTTTTGCCTTCAAAAGAGAATGGTTTAGTCACAATACCGATAGTTAAAGCCCCTGAATTTTGAGCAATATCGGCAATAACAGGAGCCGCTCCCGTACCAGTTCCACCACCCATACCACAGGTGATAAATACCATATCTGCTCCTTTTAAAGCTTCTTCTAATTCAGTTTTAGATTCTAAAGCCGCTTCCTTACCAATTTGTGGGTTAGCTCCAGCTCCAAGACCATGAGTAAGCTCTGCCCCTATTTGAATCTTATTCTCAGCTAAAGAATTATTTAAAACCTGTGAATCAGTATTAGCTACTATAAACTCTACTCCTTCAACTGATTCAATCATACGGTTTACCGCATTACAGCCGCCGCCCCCGACACCTATTACTTTTATTTTTGCAAGTTGATCCATTTCAATTCCCATCATATTAATTTCCTCCTATTCGCCAAAAAAGTATCCAAACACTTTTCCAAGCATTGTATCATCGTTTGTGTTTGCTCTAGGTGAAGAAAGTTCTTCCATATCATCTTCACTAAGCATTGAATAATTCATTCCTTTTAACTTTAATGTATTTAGAAAATAAATAATATTACCAATCGCTGTACTATATTTATTATTTCTAACTCCAATTAATTTAACTGTACCTTTGCTTGCATTTGGAAAAACATCCCTCATACAATATTCAAAATCCAGCATGTTGCTGCTGCCACCAGTTACTATTATATACTGAATTGGTTTATTTGTTAAGTCATTTAACTCATTTTTTGCTAAAGTAAGTATTTCGTTTATTCTAGACATTACTACCTCAGAAGCTGCCTCTCCATTAATTTTAATCTTCACTCCATCGGTATTTACCGTCTCATAAACATCAAACTTATCGGCATTTCTCTTATGCGCTAAAGCAAAATTTTCCTTTATTTTTCTAGCTTCTTTAACATCTATCTTATACATATAAGCTAAATCTTTATCGATATCTGCTCCTCCCGCACCTATAATTTTAGTACTTACAGGAATACTTTTATTATATAAAGAAACAGAAGTAATATCCGAACCAATATTTATAACTGCACTAATGTTTTTATCTAAATTTTCATTTCTAAAACAGTTAATATCGCCAATACTTCCAACAGAAATATCGACAATTTCTACACCCAAACTCTCAATTATACTCGCAACTGAATAAACGTTTTTTTTGGGTGTAGTCACCATCATAGCTCTTCCTAAAAGCTTTTTACCAGGAAAACCTTTAGGATCTTTCATTACTGTCTTACCATTTATTTTGAAATCGATAGGCACTACTGTAACAAACTCCTCATTCAAAAGTAAATTTGCTTTAATTCCTGCTTTATATGAATTAATCATATCATGGGCTGTAATTAAATCACCAGAGACATCACACTCACCTTTAATAATTTTATATTCAGCCATATGATTTGGAATGTTCGCAATAACTCTTTTTATCTTTATCCCAAGCATCTCTTCCACTTTTTTAAAAGCCATTAATATCGATGTTTTAGCTAATTCTGGCTCAACAATTAAACCTTTTTTTATTCCCCTAGAAGGCACCGTACAAGCTGCAAGTAAATTTAAATGATTTAGGTAAAGTTCACATACGACAAGTTTGATGGAATCAGAACCAAGATCAATACTCGCATAAACATGCTTCATAACATCATCCTCCTACGGTCTATCATTAATTATACTATAATTTTACATGATTGAAAAGAAAATGTAAACCCAAATTAACCAAAAATCAACCTTTAACCTCAAAATATTCTCCCGCATCTAAATATAAAATACCTTTTTTATTGTCAAATTCTTTAATAATATCCAAATAGTTATCTATTTTAGTAAATTCATTTAAAGTCAAATACACTTGATTTCCATCGTTCATTGTTAGGAAAAATCTTCCATCATCTACTTCGTTAGGATCATATCTTATTTCTGATATTCTCTTTACTATATCATAATTAACCGAAGAAATTGCTTTCAAAAATTTAGAATATATACTATCAGGCACATAATTAATAACTGTTGGAACCGGAAAATCATCATTAACTTCAGTTTTGTCAGATAAAATAGTTTTATTAGCCGGCAAATAATAAAATAATGGTAAATTCTCTTCAACTTTGATTACAACCTTAGTTAAACTAGGCCTTTGAACCTTCACACTTTTAATATAATTATCTTTTTCCAATCTTTTTTCAATACTTAAGGAAAGTGTTTTCAAACTACTAGGATAATCAGATAGACCAGCCTTTTCAATAATCTCCCAATCGCTATAAAGAGAATTACCTTTAATAATAATGTTGTTTATCCTAACATCTGTCAAAAAAGCTAAGCCCAAAAAAAACACTATTAAAATTATAAATACAAACATTACATTTTTAACCTTCAGTTTTCTTTTTTTCTTGACCTTTCGTGCCATATTATCACCTTTTTATTCTAAATATTCTTGTTCACACTCTAATTTAATTCCCGTTTTCAAAGCTACTTCACTTTGAACTATCTTAATTAATTTTAAAATGTCTTCCGCTCTAGCACGTCCAACATTGACAATAAAGTTCGCATGTTTATATGAAACCATCGCATCACCAACCCTAAGTCCTTTAAGTCCAGCTTCTTCAATTAACTTTCCTGCACTATAACCCCTAGGATTACGAAATACCGAACCAGCCGAAGGATAATCTATAGGTTGAGAATCTTTTCTAGATTTCAAATTTTCCTGCATTTGCTTTAAACTATCTTCATAAACACCCTTAGATAGTTCAAAAGTAACCTCTAAACATATATAATTTTTATGTTTAAAAATACTTTCGCGATATTTTAAGTTTAAAGCATCTTTATTTAAAGTAATTACCTCACCATTATCAGTTAATATAGTCGCACTTTTTATAACTTTATCCAATGAAGACTGGTAAGCTCCCGCATTTTGATATATTGCCCCGCCAACCGTTGCCGGAATACTATAGGCAAACTCTAAACCACTTAAATTTTCCCTCGCACATTTTAAAGCTAGTTTAGGAAGGCTATAACCAGAACCCACCGTAACTATATTACCTTCAATATTAAGTTTATCAAATTTTGAAAGTTTAATCAAAACCCCATCATATTTAGAACTTATAATCATATTAGAGCCATTACCTATAATTTTATATTTGATATTATCTTTTTTTAATTTTAATATTAATTTTTTTAACTCTAAAACATCTTCAGGAAAATATATTTTCTTAACAACTCCTTCTAGTTTATAAGTCGTATATTTTTTTAAATTTACATTATTTATTATTTCCATTAGAAACTACCCTTTTCAAATTATCATATATAATAGAAGCGCTATCTTTAATCCGCATACCTCTTAAATTATCTTTTATCTCTTTAATTTTAATCTCATCATTAATTAAATCATCAACTTTCTTAACTAAAATTCCATCAAGTAAATCCTTTTCTTCTATCATTAAAGCCGCATCTTTATTAACTAAGTCTAAAGCATTTAAATATTGATGATTATTAGCCACATAAGGAGATGGAATTAAAATACTAGGCACTTCTAAAGCAATAATTTCACTTAAAGTAGAAGCTCCAGCCCTAGATACCATCACATCAGTTTTTTTCATAACTGAAGTTAATCCTTCATAAAATGGGATAATCTTCACATTTTTAGGATAACTATATTTCATAACCTCCTCATATGAACCCTTACCAGTTACAAATAAAACCTCATAATCTTTATCTTTAAAATAATTGAGTTCTTTTTCTAAATACTTACTAACTCTTCCTGCTCCAAGTGAGCCCATAACAATTAAAACTAATTTTTTAGTAGCTGAAAGTCCTAAAGTAGATTTTAAAACAATAGGTGCTTTTAAAGCATCTTCACTGCATGGATTACCAGTAAAAATAGCCTTATCTTTTGGAAATTTATCCAAAGAAGATTCAAATGAAACCCCAATTAAATCACAGTGTTTACTCAAATATCTATTAGATTTTCCAGGTAAAGCATTTTGTTCATGTAAAAAAGTTTTATAACCTAATTTATGAGCACTCACAATAACAGGCACGGTTACATAACCACCAACTCCAATAACAATATCAGGATTAAATTCCCTAATTATTTTCCTGCACTCCCCAAAAGCTTTAAATAAACATTTTACCGTTTTAAAATTTTTAAATATCTTCTTACTAAAACCATACATTTCAATCGACTTAAAAGGAATTCCTTTAGAAGGAACAATATCCTTTTCCATTCTATTATGCGTTCCTATATATAAAAACTCACTATCAGGTTCTTTTTCTTTAATCTTATTAATAATAGCTAAAGCAGGATAAATATGTCCACCAGTCCCACCCGCACTAATTATAACTCGCATATAATCACATCCTTAATCTAATTATATACATAATTATATGTTACCGCAAGTAATTTTATAAAAGCCCTATACATTATCACATTTAATATTATAAATTAACTCATTTTTATATAAACTTAAATGACTAAAAATCATACATATATAGATAAGCAAAAAACAAATAATAAAATTCAAAACAAATAAACCAATATCAAATATTTTTAAATTAACCTCAAAAAACATACCTAAATTCTTATACAAAAAATTACTGACAAGCAAAATAAACGGAAATGAATATAAAGCACCTTTACCAGTTATAATTAAACTTTCAAAAAATAAACATAAATTAATCTTAAAATTTTCTAGCCCAAAAGCCTTTAAACTAGCAAACTCCCTTTTTCTTAATTTTACATTAGTAGATACAATATTAAAAATAGTCAAAACCGAAATCAAACTCACTATAAAACATGAAAAATACATAAAAAGTTTAATAAGTAAAACCAAATTGTCCATAATTTCATAAACTTTTTTAATATTGACATAACTAACATTTCCAAAATTATTTTCTTTAAAATATTTTAAAACCTTATTATCAATATTGTTTTCATCACTTTTAATTAAAGCACCTCCTTCATAAACTGGGCACACTAAATCAAACTTATCCTTATCTAAATTTAAAATAATCCTTCCTTCCAATAATTCTGTCTCAAATCCAAAAGGAATTTTATCTGTTAAACTAATTCCATCTATCACATTATTAGATATATTTATTTTATCTAAACTATTAAATATTTTATAATCAACCTTTACCATTTTATCATTTTTGCTTACTATATCATCGGTTAAATTAATAACCTCATTACCTCCAATATCAGTCACTAAAACAGTCATATTTTCTTTATATCCCCTATTATAATTTTCCTTAGGAATATACACTAATTTAGAGCAACTTCTATATATAGTCTCTTTACTAGAAGATAAATTTTTAGCTAAACCCTCAAGCTTAGAATAATCGCTCATATCACTAATTACCTTTAAATCATAACTAGGAATATAAACATACTCATTCATTATTTTAACTGTATAATCAGTAAGTCTATAAAAAAAATTAAATAAAAGCATAATTATAAATATACATATAATTAATCCTTTATATTTTTTCTTATTTCTCATATAATTAATTAACCCAAAATTCAAAATAACATTTTTAAACCTACTTTTAAAAAAATTATTTTCCCTATTGAATCTAAAAAGTTCCATTACCTTATATTTTTTAAGTCTAAAAAGTGGTAATAAAGCAGATAAAAAAACAATCAAAATAATAAAAATTAAAGGTATAAAAATAAATGGACCATATAAATATACTCCCATATTACTGCCTAAAACTTCACTAAGTAAATTATTAATTAAACCTATAATTCCATAGCTAATAAATATACTGAGTCCAAAACCCAAGAAAATTCCAAACACCATGTATATTAGACCTTCAAACAAAAGCATTTTATATAACTGACCATTCAAAGCTCCCATAGCTTTAAATAAAATTATATCTTTTCTTTTTTTACTAAATGAAATTTGAAATGAATTATATATAATAAAAAACACCGAAATAGCCAATATAAAAACTATAATAAATATTAACTCTTTAAATAAATCTAAATAATTATTTTTACCAATACCATACAAAGAAAGTAATTTACTATTATAAATAACTTCTAAGCACTCTTTTTCTTCACATATTTTATCAGTTAAATCATAAGTATTATAAATATTTTCAAACTTTATAAAATATGTAGAATCCAAATATTTAATAGACTTTATATTTTTATCATATAACCCATTCAAATTCCCTTTAATTTTAACGTGAAAATCATTTTCCTTTGCCACTTTTAAAATTAAATACTCTCTAAAAGAAGAAAATAAAATTCCCACACAAAAGAGTACCATACTAGCAAAAATAATTCCAAAAAGTATAGTAAAAGTTTGCTTCGAATTTTTTCTTAAATAACTAAGAGAAACTTTTATCATTCATTTCATCCTTTATAATCTTACCATCACGCATTGTAATTATCCTGCTGGCTCTTTTAGCTAAACTTAAATCATGAGTAACCATAATAATTGTCTGTCTATATTTCTTATTATAATACTCAAGTAATTTCACAATATGCTTTGTGCTCCTAGTATCTAAATTACCTGTTGGCTCATCAGCTAAAATAATTTTAGGATGGTTTATCAAAGCTCTACCAATTGCCACTCTCTGTTGCTGGCCACCAGATAAATCATTTGGATAAGCATCCATTTTATTTATTAATCCTAACTTTTTAACTAATTCTTCTAATTTCTTATCACTTATTTTTCTTCCATCAAATAAAGCTGGAAGTAATATATTTTCCTTAACCGTTAAAGCTGGAATTAAATTATAAAACTGATAAACAAAACCAATATATTTTCTTCTAAAAACAGTTAATTCCTTATCACTCATTTTATAAATATCTTGATTGTTAATAATAACATTTCCCCTATCTGGTTTATCTAAACCTCCAAGTAAATGTAGTAAAGTACTCTTACCACTCCCACTTTTTCCAACAATCGCGATAAATTCCCCTTTTTTAACTTTAATAGATATATTATTTAAAGCCAAAAATTCATTCTCTCCTTTACCATAAATTTTACACAAATCTGAAACATTTAATACCTCCATTAATTTTCACCTCTATATAAAACATACGACAAAAATATTGAATTTCCTTTTTTTCTAAATGTTTTTTTTATTTTTTTATATCTTTTGATAAATAGAGATAAAAATATTGGGGTTAGTACAATACTCCATAATATATTTATTATCCTTCCTACATATAATTACACCTACTGTCTCTTCATGAAATGGTTTTTTGATATTTTTATCTACATAATTTATATATTTGGTAATTTGACCTATGTGTTCAACTTTTCATTCAGTAACTTTTAATTCTATTACTACATAACAATTAAATTTTACATTAAAATGTATTTACTTTAGGCTCTTCTAATTCTGTTTTTTCTCCTATTCTCTCATATTCTTTTGATTTGATTCTTTTTCTAAGTTCTCTTACCGATAAGTTTAATTTACTTGTAATGTAAATATAATAATTAATTTCATCATCCTTTTCTAAATAGACTATTTCAAGTATATGACTCCAACTTAAATTATATAATTAGTCCGACAGTGTCGGACTTTTTAAAAATTTGACGCGTCCCTTTTAAATACATAAAAAAATTCAAATTATCATATTTGAATTTTCTTTTTCATTATTCTAAGGGAATTCAAAACCGCAAGCAAGGTTACTCCAACATCTGCAAAAACAGCCATCCAAATACTTGCAAAACCAAAAGTTGCCAAAATAAGCATTAAAAACTTAAACCCCAAAGCAAAAACAATATTAAACTTCACAATATTCTGTGTTATTTTAGATATTTTAATTGCTTTAACAATATCCTCTAAATTATCATGCATTAAAACAATATCAGAAGCTTCAATAGCCGCATCCGTTCCAATACCGCCCATCGATATACCTAAATTAGCTTCTTTAATAACAGGCGCATCATTAATACCGTCACCCACAAAAGCGGTAAATGAATTATTTTGAATCTCTTTTAATTTTTGAACCTTATCTATTGGAAGTAAATTATAATAATACTCATTTATTCCTATTTTCATAGCCACTTTCTTTACTACATCCTCATTATCACCAGAAAGTATAACCAATCTATTTATATTAATTTTCTTTAAATTATTAACTAAATTAATAGCCGAATCTTTAATTCTATCACCTATAATAATATAACCTAAATACTTATCAGTTCCAACATAAATAACCGTTCCCAAAGCATTCACTCTAGGTACCTCAATAGCTTCTTTTAAAAATAACTTTTCATTACCGATAACATATTTTTTATTATCTATAAAAGCTATAACGCCATGACCGCTAATCTCTTTATAATCATAAATCTTTTTACTATCAATCTCACCGTGATAAGCTCTAATTATAGATAAAGCAATTGGGTGTGTCGAATAAAATTCTAAATAAGCTGCAATTTTCAAAAGTTCATTCTTAGAAACACTTTCACTAACAACATCTCTAACTTCAAATTTACCCTCCGTAATTGTTCCCGTTTTATCAAAAACAATCGTCTCTAACTTAGACAAGTTTTCAAGTCCATCACTACCTTTAACTAGTATTCCCTCTTTACTAGATCTTCCAATCCCACAAAAATAACCTAAAGGGACAGAAATAACTAAAGCACATGGACAAGCAGTAACTAAAAACACTAAAGCTTTATAAACTCCCTCATTAAAATCATAACCAAATAAAATCATAATTAAAACAAGTAAAATAGCTAAAAGTACAACTACTGGTGTATATATCTTAGAAAATCTTGTAATAAATTTTTCGGTTTTAGTTTTTTTCTCATTAGAACTTTCAAGCATATTTATAATCCTGTTAGCTGTAGAACTGCTAAACTCACTAGTTGCCCTCACTGTAATAAGACCATTAGTGTTTACAAAACCACTAAGCAAATTATCACCAGCTTCTACCTTTCTAGGTACACTCTCACCTGTCAAACTAGAAGTATCCACAAAACTACTACCTTCTATTATAACACCATCTAATGGAACCTTCTCTCCAGGCTTAACCACAAATATATCATTAACTTTAGCTTCTTTAACATCACACTTTAAAACCTTATCTTCTTTTTTTAAATTAACATAATCACTTCTTAAATCCATAAGCTTAATAATAGATTTTTTAGAATTAGAGGTTGCTAAAGAAGACAAATATTCCCCAAACTCAAAAAGTAACATAACCATCACAGCTTCCGGATACTCACCTATTATAAAAGCACTTAAAGTAGCTATAATCATTAAAGTACTCTCGTCAAAAAACTCACCTTTCAAAATATTTCTAAAAGCATCTATAAAAATAGAAAAAGAAATAATTACATAACTAATAATAAGCAACATAAAATAGATAAATGCATAATTTTCAAAAAACAAAGATAAAACAAACAAAATCAAACTTATAATAATTTTAATAATCTCGCTATTAATTTTCATTCACTAATAATCTCCTTCAAATGTTCTATACCATATTTAAGTATAATCTCAATATGTTTATCTTTAATACTATAATTTACCATTTGACCTATTTTATTCGCTTTAACCAAATTAGAACTTCTAAGTGTTTTAAGTTGATGTGAAACTGCCGATTGACTAACATCTAATTTTTTAGATATCTCATTAACCGACTTTTCACCAGTTACCAATAAATCTAAAATTCTAATTCTAGTCTCGTCACTAAATAATTTAAAAAATTCAGCCAATCCTCCTAAAAACTCCTTGCTATGCATTTTATCAACTCCTTATATGAATATTTGTTCACATAAACATATTACAACAAATTAAAAAAGATGTCAACAATCTAACATCTAAAGCATATTTTTTTTCTTAAGCCAACATGCTAAAATAAATGAAACGATAAAAGAAACAATAACTATCAAAATAAATGACATATCACTTTCACCCACATTACCTAAAGGCACATTCATTCCTAAAAATGAAGCTATCATAGTTGGAATTGAAAATACAATCGTAATTCCTGTCAAAAATTTCATGATAACATTCAAATTATTTGAAATAATCGTTCCATAAGCATCAATGGTTGAAGATAAAATTTCTCTAAAAATTAAACTACTTTCGATACATTGTTTGTTTTCAATAACCGCATCTTCTAATAAAATCTTCTCGTCTTTACTCATTGAAATAACATTTTCCTTTTGCAATTTTTCAAGTACCATACTATTTGATCTAAGTGAAGTGATAAAATATACAAGTGACTTTTGAATATTTAAAAAATTAAGCATTTGTTTATTATTAGTCGAATGATAACTACTTTTTTCTACTTTTTTAATATCCTCATCTAAAACATCCAAAGTATATAAATAAGCACTAGAAGAAGTAAAAAGTATTTGCATTAAAAATTTAACCCTTTTAGAGGCATCAAAATTTTCCACTTTATTTTGTTTAAATTTATTTAAAAACTCATGTTCAACTAAAGAAACCGTTAAAATATAATCACTATCACATAAGATTATTCCAAGCGGATAAGTAACATATTTATTTTTAATACTCTTATCTTTCATAAAAGGTACATCAATTACAATCAAAACTCCACCGTCAAATTTTTTAACTCTAGGTAATTCTTTTTCGACTAAAACCTGTAAAATAATAGAAGAGTCAACCCTACAAATTTCAGATACATTTTTAATTTCTTCCTTAGTTGGATTAACCAAATCTACCCATGTGTTCTTTTCAAAATTGTTAACTTCACTTAATGTACTATCTAAATTACTTTTAAAAAACTTAAGCATCAAAACCACCTCTATCATAATAATATCACGTAAAAATAATAATTGTAAAGAAATTGAAACAAATATTAAATTTTATACTATTTTTTGATAAAATATAAATGGATGTGAGATTTATGATTAAATATATTAAAAATTATATAAATAATGATATTAAATTTGATAAAAAAACCAAACTAGCTATAATTTGTCTAATAATAGTAATCTCCGGAATATTTGGATGGCTTTATGAATTTATTTTTTACTTCTTTAATAGTGGTATGAAACAGTTTTACTATAGAGGAGCAAACTTCTTACCATGGATAAACATATATGCGATAGGTGCAGTTGTAATTTTTTTACTCACCTATAAAAAAAGAAAACATCCAGTATATATTTTCTTAATAAGTATCATAGCAAGCGGAATAATAGAATATATTGGCGGATACTATATGGAACACTTTAACGATGTAAGATGCTGGAACTACGATGAAGAAATATTAAATTTTGGAAACATAAATGGATATGTTTGTCTAAGAAGTGTATTAATCTTTGGTATCATGAGTTTGCTTTTAATGTATTTAATTGTACCATTATGTTTTTATCTAGCAAACAAATTTAAAAAAACATTTAGAATATTAAGTTATGTATTATGTTTTATATTTCTAACAGACGAATTATATAATTTGGTATTTGCAAATATCTTCTCTCTTCCAAGAGCATCTTCTATTTATAAAATGTTAGGATTTAAATACTTATACTTTTAAAAAAATGCACCATATACTCAAAATATTGTGCATTTTTCTGTTTTTTTACAAAAAATGCACAATGACTGTGCATTTTCTAAAAATTCATTTAAACTATAATACCAACAAAACACATCCAGTTCTTTTCGACATACTTTTTAAATTTTTCTTCATTATAATTTTTATCAATTTTTTGGTAACTTTTAGGCAACTATTTTAATAACAAATTTTAAATTTGCAAATAATTTTTTAAGTACAAAACCTCTAACTCACTATATATTTTGACATTTTGTCAAAATATATAAATAAAATGTAGAACCAATATAATCCTACATTAAAAAATATATATAGCTCATAAGTTCGAGCAAATTTTTAAAGTGGTGCCGCAACGGAGAATCGAACGCCGATTAAAGCCTTACCATGGCCTCGTAATACCTTTATACTATTGCGGCATATACAAATTATATAATATTTATATCCAAAATGCAACTACCTAAAAAATATTATGAAATAATCATAATATTAATGTCTAGATATATTCAAAATAATACCCATAGAAGCCAAAGTAATTAACAAACTAGAACCACCATAAGATAAAAATGGCAAAGTAACTCCAGTTACTGGAATTAACCCTATGACAACACTTAAATTTAATACTGCCTGAAAACCAAGCATAAATATTATTCCAAATGCTAAATATTTTCCAAATAAATCTTCGCATCTCAAAGCAATTTTTATAGCCTCATAAATAATAAATACAAAAAGTCCAGATACTATAAGCACTCCCATAAAACCAAACTCTTCACTAATAATAGAAAAAATAAAATCTGTTTGCGGTTCTGGTAAATAAAAATGTTTTTGTCTTGATCCACCAAATCCATATCCAAATAAACCACCAGGTCCTATCGCATATAAAGATTGAATTATTTGAAAGCCGCTTCCTAATGGATCACTCCATGGATTTAAAAATGACAAAATTCTCTTTAATCTATAAGGTGCGGCTAGTATTAAACAAACTATACCTATAATACCCAAAATACCTATTTTAAAGAAAAATTTTAAATCCACCCCACCAACAAATAGTAAACCAATAACTCCCATAACAAGTATAACCCCAGTACCAAAATCAGGTTGAAGCATAATTAACAAAAAAATTATTAAAGTTAAACCTAAAATTGGCATTACTCCCCTTTTAATATTACCTATATCTTTTCTATTATTATATAAATATTTACTTGTAAAAATAATCATTGCAAGTTTCATAAATTCACTAGGTTGAATACCAAATGAACCAATCCCAAACCAACTTTTACTACCATTTCTTTCCGTTCCTATAAATAAAACTAAAATAATCAAAGTAAAACATACAAGAAATATTTTATTCGAATATTGATAATATTTTTTGTAATCCACCTTACTTATAAAATACATTAATATAATCCCTATTATCAAAAACAGTCCTTGATTTTTTACATATTTAAATGGATCATCAAATTTATATTCTGCCCAAATACTAGAAGAAGAATAAACCATAATTAGACCAAACAATGATAAAACTATCACACTTATAAATAAACTAATATTAAATTTTTTCATAACCACACCCCATATACTAAAGCCACCATCGAAGCAATCAAACCAATAGTCCAAAACAGTTTAACAATATCCGACTCTTTCATCCCAAGTTTTTCAAAAGTATGGTGAATTGGCGTCATCGGAAACACCCTTTTTTTAGTTAATTTATAAACCACTATCTGGATAATACAGCTTAACGTTTCTAAAACAAACACAATCCCAATCAATACTAAAAGTACCTCATGACGAGTCAATATAGCATAAGATCCAATAGTCGCACCTAAAGCAAGTGAACCAGTATCACCCATAAAAACCTTAGCTTTATTAGTATTAAAAAGAAGAAAACCAAGTAAAGCACCCACCAAAGTAAAAGCAAATATCGCAATATCTTCATAACCTTCGAGCCAGCCTGTATTCCAAGCTATAATTCCAAATGTCAAAAAACAAATAACCGAAAGTCCACCAGCCAGTCCATCTAAACCATCAGTTAAATTAACAGCATTGCTCGTTGCCACCAAGACAAATAATATAAAAACCCCATAAAGCCATCCGACATCTACTTTAATATTTAAACTGTGAATCCATAGCAAAGGTTCACTTCCGGATAACATAAATAAATAGAAAAATATAATAGAAACAATTACTTGTAAAGTAAATTTTTGCCCTTTAGTTAATCCTTTATTATTGTGTCTTTTAATAATTAAATAATCATCGATAAATCCAATTATCCCATAACTTAAAAAAGTAAATATTATAATTATCAAAGTATAAGTAATTTCTATTTTTTTTAAATATAAAAAGATTAAGGTGATTAATATTGTCGGAATTATAAAAATAAGCCCGCCCATTGTAGGAGTTCCTTCTTTAGAGCTATGAGCCCTTTGAAGATAAACACTTAAACTTTGAGACGCATGAAGTTTTTTTAATATAGGAATAATAATAAGACCACTTAGTGCAGCTAAAATAAATCCTATCATCATTGCCATAACCGATTTAGTAAGTATCAACATTTAATCACCTTCTACTGTGTAAATAACCTAACCGTTTTTCCCTCGTCTAATTTCGTGCCGGCATCTGGGGATTGATAAAGAACCTTTTTTCCATTACCTTCAACCGAAACATCAAACCCTTCTAACTCTTTTTTCGCCTCATCTATACTTTTACCAGCAACATCAGGTACCGTTAAAGTTTTAGGGTCTGGCCATTTGTATTTTTTATCTTTACCACCCTCACTTCTTTCAATATTTAAAGCTTTAATACAATCCTTTAAAACAGCTTTAGAAATAGGTCCCACTGTTGTTCCTCCATACTGAACAGTCCCCTTTGGATTATCGATTGCAATATAAACGACAACCTTTGGATTATCCGCTGGCAAAAACCCTATAAATGACAAAATATAATTATTAGATAAATAACGCCCATTTTCAACCTTTTGTGCTGTTCCTGTTTTACCACCTACCCTATATCCATCTATATATGAAGTTCTTCCACTACCGTTTGCCACAACATTTTCTAAAGCTTCCCTTACTTTTTTACTAGTCTCTTCACTTATAACCTGCCTTACTTTCTCCGGCTTATTTTCTTTTATAACCGTATTTGTCTCTGGTTCATTAATACTTTTAACAATATATGGTTTATATAAAGTACCGCCATTTATAGCCGCACTTACAGCCGTAACTTGCTGAATAGGTGTTACTGAAACTCCTTGGCCAAAAGCCGTAGTAGCAAGTTCCACTGGACCAACTTTACTCCTATCAAAAATAATTCCGCTAGCTTCACCATTTAAATCAACACCAGTTTTTTTACCAAAACCAAAAGCATTTATATAATCAAACAAAGTATTCTTACCAAGCCTTTGACCTAAAACAACAAATCCTGGGTTACAAGAATTCTCGACCACCTGCATAAACGTCTCTTTACCATGCCCACCATGTTTCCAACAATGAATTGTCGCATTTTCAACCTTTATACTTCCTTTGTCATAAAAAGTATCTTTATTTAAATCGACTTTCCCCTCTTCTAATGCCGCCGCTAAAGTAATTATTTTAAAAGTAGAACCAGGTTCATATGTCGCCCATATCGGTAAATTTCTATTAATTTCCTCTAAACTATACTTTTGATAATTATTTGGGTCAAAGGTAGGTCTAGCCGATATAGCTAATATCTCACCATTATTAGGATCCATAACTAAACCAATTGCCCTATCCGGATTATATTTAGTAACCGCATTACTAAGTTCTCTTTCTAAAGAAGTTTGTATCTCATTATTAATAGTTAAAGTTATATTCATACCATCTTGTGGCTGTTCATAAACCTCACTTAAAGATAACTTATTACCTTTCGCATCACTAAAATACTTAATAGCTCCATCCTCTCCAGTTAAATACTCATCGTATGTCAGCTCTATTCCACTCAACCCCTGATTATCGATACCAACAAATCCTAAAGTATGAGCCATATAACTATCATAAGGATAAACCCTCTTTGATTCTTTAACTAAATATACACCATCTAATTTTAAATTCTTAATCTTATCAGCCACCTCATAAGATAATCTTCTACCTTCTGGATGCACTCTTTCAATAGATGTTTTTTTAGAAACATGTTTATACATATCCTCATAATCGACATTTAATATTTCAGCTAATTTAGTCGCCGTTTCTTTTTTATCTTTTATTTGATTTGGAATAACCACTAAAGATGTTGTTGTCGCATTATCCGCAAGTACTACACCCGTTCTATCATAAATAAATCCCCTATCAGCTTTAATCGGCAAATTTCTACTCCATAAATCACTAGCTTTTTGATTTAATTTTTTATAATCAATTACCTGAATATAAAAAACTCTTAATATTATTACAATAAAAATAAATAAAATAATTAACAATGTTATTTTCATCCTTTTGTGTATATTTTTAAAGAACATATAATCACCATTTAAATATATGCTTTTGATAAATAAATGTGCACAAAAACTTTCATTTCGCTTGTTTTAATGGTGCATAAAATATGTGCATTATTTTTCGGCTCTACAATAGAATATATAAAAAGAAGAAAAATCTAATTCTTCTCCATAAAATTTCTTAATAATTTACTATATTATAGTTTCTAAAAAACTAAATAAAATTTATTTTATATCAGAATTTCTATCTTTTTTTACATTGGTTTTATGATATTCTGGATCTACTTCTTCTAATATTGTTTCATAATTTTTTCCAAGTACATCACTCATTATTCTTAAATAACTTTCGTAACGCTCTATACTTATTAGTCCACTAGCAACACCTTGTTTAACTAGGCATGAATCATAAGGTTCGCTAAAATGAATACAATCCTTATATTTACAGTTACCTCTCCAATTTTCAAACTCAGGAAAATAATCTTGAATTTCAATTGGATTAAAAGATGAAACGTCTAAACTTCTTATACCTGGTGTATCTATAATAGAGGAATCTTCTTCCCATACATAATATTTCGAAGTAGTTGTCGTGTGCCTTCCACGTTTACTTTTATCGCTAACATGTCCTGTTTTTATTTCATCATCACCCATTATAGCATTTGTAAGAGATGATTTTCCAACACCACTATTACCAACAAATATTGCCTGTTTATTAATTAATCTATCTTTTAAATCATCAATACCAATATTACTATATGTAGAAGTTTCAATTACATCAATTCCTAAATTTCTATATGTATCTAAAATTTCTTCATCCTCATCTGTTTTTAAATCACATTTATTCAAACAAATTATAGCAGGAATATTACTATTTTGAAGAATCATCAAATATCTATCAATAAATTTAGGGTGTAATGGAGGTTCCTTCGCAGCAACAACAATTACAGCCAAATCAATATTTGAAGCAATATTTTTTGTTATCCCAACATCATTTAATCTCGTGCTATCTTTTTTTGTCCTAGATAATATTGAAGTCCTTTTTAATAAATGATTAATAACATAATCGTCATTTACCTTTACTATATCAACTTTATCTCCTGGAAAAATAACTTGATTACAAATTAAGTTAACATCTTTTCTTAGTTTTGCTTGTGCGACTTCTCCATTATACAGTATGTAAGCCTCATCATATCTAACTTCTATAACAACTCCATAATTATCAGAGTAATCAATAACAAAATTATCTATTGTTTCATTTTTCTTTCCAAAAGTTTTTTCTTTAGCTCTTCGTTTTTTTTCAATACTTTTCTTTGTTTTAAAACTATCATAAGCATTATAATGTGGCATAGTATACATCCTTATATAATTTTTGTTAGTTTTAGTGATTTACTAATAATAGTATAACATTATTTTTATTTTTTTGATATTTTAACACCAATAAACACAGGATAAAAGCACGAAATTTCCCCTTTAAATAAAGGAATTACAATATACAAGGATAAACCATCAATATTTTTCTGTACAAAATTTAATATTCGTTTTAGATATTAAATTGATTGAGCAGTTAATTTTTACATTTATATTTCTTTCTTCAACAAAATTTTCATTAAATTTTAAATTTTTATCTTTCATATTTAGTAATTTTAATATAGAATTATTTATAGCACCACAACACCCTCTATTCTGTTATTTTTATTCTTCTAAAACATTATAGCAGGTTTGTTATGATGTCTTTTTTTGATATAAAAAAATACTGAAAATTTACTCAGCACCCTTTAATATCGAATAACCTAAAAAATATGTGAGTTTTCTTCATAGTTCTTCACATATTTTACTATATTATAGCACTTGATAAAATTAAATCAAGCAGATTTTGGTTCGTTTTTGGTACGAATTTGGACTTTTTTGATACGTTTTGAAAACTTAACTATTTTATCAATGTTTCAAGAAAAAATGCAACTCCATCTTCATCATTACTTTTAGTAATATAATCAGCATGCTTTTTTAATTGATCAGTCGAGTTTTCAACAGCTACTCCAAAACCAGCAATGTCAATCATAGATATATCATTATTATCATTACCAATTGCTATAGTATTTTTAATAGGAATATCCAGGTACTCTGCTAATACTTTTAAAGATTTCCCTTTTGATGAATTAGAACTAATCACACTAAACCATAATTCCTCCTTGTCCTCTTTTGATGAATCAACAACACATAAATTAGATTTTTGTTCAATCAATGATTTGTATTTTTTAACTAATTCTTTTTCTTTGCTAATAATCATAATTTGTTTTATCTCTTTTTTTAATAATATATCGACATTATTATCATCTAACAAAATCTGTGAATCATTTCTGGTAAACATTGTTACATATTCAGTATTTTCTGATACAAACATAACTCTAAGCCCAATCTTCTTTGTTTCTTGATATATTAATTTACATTCCTCTTTTGGTAAATATGTAGAATAAATATTTTTTTTATTAATATTATCATAAATTTCTGTACCATTAGATGATATTAAATATTCATTTAAACCTGCTTCATTTGAAACCTTTAATGTATAATATCTTGGTCTTGCAGTACAAATAACAACAGTATTCCCACATTCTACAACCTTTTTTATAATTTTTTTTGTTTTATCAGAGATATTACCATCAGAATGTCTTAATGTACCATCACTATCAATTGCAATTAAATATTTCATATTAATCTTTATCCATATTAATTATTTTGTTATATTCTTTAAAAATGTCTAGCATTTCTTCAACAATTACCTTGTTTATTGGATTATCAGGTATACTATCAATTAATACTTGTTCAACATTTTCAATTGGGAAAGTTTTAACAGTAAAATTACCATCTTTTTCCCAATCATCTAATTTTGAATTATTCATATCAAATTTAGCATCAGTATTTATAATATAATAATAAATATCATTTTTTCTATTTTTACCAGATCCGTGATAATTTTTACTATAATAAGTAATTTTTTCAAATGGTTTTAATTTAGCGTCTTTTATTTCTATTCCAGTTTCTTCTTCTATTTCTCTTAATAAACATTCTTCTAAACTTTCGCCATCTTCTAAATGGCCACCTGGAAACTGATAAGTTTTATGAGAATAGCCTAAAGTTATTTCATTATTGCTATTAATAATCAAACCTTTTGTTCTAGTAACCACCTCATCAATATCTTCTAATTTTAAATTATCATAATTATATAATATTTCTTTCATACAACTACACTCCATTCTTTAACTAGTTTATATTATATCACATTATCTCAATAATTTTTTACTTTTGCTAAATAGAATATCATTATATAACTCATATTTAGGATACTTTTCTAGCCACATTAATGAGTTTAAACAATCAAAAAGTAATAATCTGTTATCAAATTCCCTAGTTTCGCATTTCTAGAGAATAAAAAACTGTTAAAACAAGCCTGTTTTCAACAAAAAATAAGCATTTATATGATTTTTAAATGCGAAACTAGGCTTATCACACACATTTCTATGCATTTCCTCTATATTTTTATAAAACAATTATATACATACTCAATATCATATTTTTTAGTGTATTTACTATTTAATCCTCTAGTAATATTAAAGGTATCATTTATTAGACAACAAGGTGTATAGGTGTTACTGATACACCTTGACCAAAAGCCATAGTAGCAAGTTCCACTGGACCAACTTTACTCCTATCAAAAATAATTCCGCTAGCTTCACCATTTAAATCAACACCAGTTTTTTTACCAAAACCAAAAGCATTTATATAATCAAACAAAGTATTCTTACCAAGCCTTTGACCTAAAACAACAAATCCTGGGTTCCTTGGTGTCTAGCAAGAGATACTTTTGTCTTAAAAAATTATTGTCAAAAGACAATCTCAAGCTATAATCTCTATTTGTAATTTTTGTTTTTGTTTTTTCATCTTTATTATTCATGTTTGAATTATTATTATCTTTTTTGTTATAATCGAGTTCCATTTCTTGATCTGGTGTTTTAAAGTTAAATATCATTTGTAATTTCAAATGCTTGCGGTCGTTATTTATTTTGCTAACAAAAACTTTATCAATGAACAAATCAAAGTATTTACCAATATTTTCTTTTATATTTAATTTTGGAGTTAATAGTTCTCTTATATTATTAGCAATTTTTTCATAATATGATGGGGTTTCTCTATTTGTTTCACGTTCAATTAAATCTCTTTTTAATGTTGAAATTGTTTCTAATATCTTCTTGTTTTTTTCCATAAATTTTTCATCTGAAATCATTTTTCTTAATGACATATCTAATAATCTTTCTTTATAAGTTTCTTGCTCTTTTAATTTTTCTTTTAAAGTTTCTATATTATCATTATCATTGGTTTCTTTAATTAAATGTATATAATCTGTTATTATTGTATTTAATAATTTTTCTTTATTATCTATAAATTTTTCTAATACCTCTGTAAATATTTCATCAAGATGCTTTTCAAATAATCTAGGAGTAGCACAACCCTTGATGCCGTGCCTTAAATATTCATTACATTGCCAAACTGGATTATCTTTTCTTTTACCGCTTGCACTCCTAATAAAAGTTGTATTATGCTCCATGCAAAATATTTTTGATGTATATTTTCTATTTTCTAAATAAAATTCCTTATTCAATACATTTGCATTCCAATTACCATTTCTCTTTTTATATATTTCATTACATTTATTCCATAATTCTTCTGATACAATTGGTGGAATATTTCCTTTTTTATCTTTTTCAACTATCCATTCGCTTTCTGGTTTTGCAACTTTTTTATGAGTTTTATAATCTTGAACTTCGGTTAAATTTGCTGTATAAAAACCTTTGTACCTAGGATTCTTTAACATTTTCTTTAATGTTACATCACTAAATATCTTCCCCTTTCTAGTATAATAACCATTTTGTGCTAATTTCTCGCCAATTTTTTGAAACCCATATTCTCCTGTTGAATATAAATCGTATAACATTTGAACTGCCTTTGCTTCACTTTCAATTATAGTTAATTTTCCATCTTTTTTGCTATAACCATAAAGCCCACCACCACCACCAACTTTCCTATCTTTAATGCTTCTTCTAACTCCAAATTTTACTCTTTCAGATAATTTTCTAACCTCATCTTGAGCCATTGATGCCATAAGAGTTAATCTAAATTCACTATCTGGATAAATAGTGTTTATATTATCAGATATAAAAAACACTATAACACCATACTGTAATAATAATTGTGTATATTTTATGCTATCAATTGTATTACGAGCAAACCTGGATACCTCTTTTGTTAAAATCAAGTCAATTTTTCCTAATCTCGCATCTTCAATCATTCTTAAAAATTCTTCTCTTTTATATACCTGTGTACCTGAAATTCCTTCATCACTATAACTGGCAACATGAGTCCAACTTTTAACATTGTCAATCATATCATCAATAGTAATCTTATCAGTATTATTTTTAATTTCATCTGTATTTCTAAGAACTCTACTATAAACTGCAACTTTTAAGTCCATGTCATATATTGTTTTCCCAAGCATTAATTCTTGCCTTGTTTTAATTAAATCCATTTTGCTCTCCTTTCTTATATTTTTACGATTTTTCTTCTAAAATAATCTTGTCCATTTTTTTAATTAATAGTTTTTGCATTTTACTATATATGTTATAGGATATTATTTTATTTTCTAAAAGTTCCTTATTAAATGACATCCTTAATTTTAAAATGAGGTACTCTTTAGGCAATTCTTTCGAATCTGTAAAAAATTGTAATTCTTCAATCGTATTTGTATTCAAAATCATTCCCTCCTCACATTAAGATTATTAAATTCTAAACAAAAAAGAACTCAAATACTGAGTTCTTACAAAATTTGCTAGTAAAAACTCAATATTTTCTTAATGAAAGAGAGTACCTCTATAAATCATTATTTAAAATATTAAGTTTTCAAATAACAATTTATATTATTAATAACATATTAAACACTTTGACTTTTTTTAAAATTTTGTATTTGATTAGCTATATCAAAACCACCTAAACTTGATCCTAGTGATATAACTAAAGTCTTTTCTTTAAAGTAAGTTTCATTATCATACCTAATTATTACCTCACTAAATACATCAAGTTTTTCATTAAAATTTAGTTTTTCAAATTTCGATGCAATTTCTTTTTCTTCATTATTAAAATAAATACCTATTACATTTCCATTATATTCATAAGCATCTTTACTATTAGTGGCACCATTGTATAACATAGCAAAATATTGTAACAAAATAGTACAAGCATTTTTTGAAAGTCCAATTACCTCCGAATCAAATATTTTCATATCATCATCTTCTATCAAATCTGGATTAGGCTCATTCCTATCATTAATTTGATTGTTATTTAACAAATTAAAAATATATATAAGAAATTTTAATTTGCTAATATCATTCTTATCTTCCAACTCCTCAATAAATTTTTTAACCTCATTTGTAGTTTCAGTAATATACATATTATCAATCCTCCTTACGTTATATAACTGAATTAGAGCCATTTTAAACGACATTCTTTTTTTGCTCTTATAACTATTCAAGTCATCACATTAAATGCAACAGCGATTAAAAGAAACACATATAACGGCTCTTTTTTTCGTTTTATTTATCACTTAAAAAAAGAAATTTTGCAAGAGTTTTTTTATAAAAAATTATCTTTCTAATTCTTTATAACTTTTTTTCTTCTATTAGCGTTAAATTGTTGTCTTTAATATTATCTATAAGGCTTTCATTTGAAGTAAATATCGTTTCAAATGCTTTTTTTCTTGGTATTTCATGTTCATATTCAACAAAATTATGATATTTACTACTTTGATTAACAAAGTTTTTTAACGCCTCATAAGAAGCATCACTATTGCATCTTATATATAGCCTTTCTTCTGCTGGTACAAAAAACTCATACCCATCTTCGTAATAACTATCATTTTTACTATTATAAATGCATATAACATTATCTTTATCACAAAAAATTATTGCTTTATGATGATATGATTCACTATTATCAAATTCTGCATCTAATATTTCTCCAACATCAATTAAACCTGTTTTACACTTACTTGGTAAAAGTTTTACATTAGTGCAATCAGTTGTCATAAAAGCACCTTTTGTTTCTCCTTTAACACTACATGATAATATCCTGTCATATTCTGTCATTTTATCTTTATTAAAATTACCATTCATAATATTTGCTAATTTTTCTTTCAAATTCATTACTATCTCTCCATTTCTTCTTCATTAGTTTCTTCAATATTTCTAGTGTTTTCTTGTTTATCTAAATCAAGTTCACTATCAATTCTTGCTTTCTCTTTTTGTAATTCTTTAATTCTCCCTTGTTGTGTAAATGGTTTATCAAGTTCTTCTTTAACATCTATAAGTTGTTTTTCGGTATAAGCAATTTGGTCTTTTACAGTACCAATTTTATTATCAAAACTTTTCAGCATATTTTCTAACTTTAAAATATTACCTATTTCATCAGTATTATTAATTTCAACTTTATATTTTCCTGCACCTTTTATATAAATAACTGGCTTATACCACAATTCATCTTTAGTACCAACAATATCAAAACCACTTATTTCGCCGAGTTTAGTTTCCTCTCTCGGTTTTAAAAGAGAAAAACTTTCATAAAATTTTGTGCTAGCATCTTTTCTAGAATCATAAATTTTATCTCTAATAGTAATTACAAAATTATCAGCAGACAAGTCTTTTACATTTTTTATATCTTCTTCAAGACCACTTAAGTATTTCTTTTTATATTTTAGTTCTCTTGGTAATTCAGTATTATATTTTGCCTCAAGTTCAATATGTGATTTATCATATCTACTTTTAGATAAATATAATTGTTTTAATTCGTTTTCTACTTTAAACTTTTCAAGAATTAATGGATTACCACTAGCAAGTGCTTTAACCTCTGCATAAGTAAGTGTATCTCTATCTAAATCTTCGGCAGTTCTTCCACCACCACTACTATTAGACATTATTTGATTAATGAAAGTTGCTTTTGTTTGGATTAATTGATAAGAGTAAGCATCAAAACTGCCTTCAGTAACATAACGATATATTTCTACTTCATCATTTTGATTACCTTGTCTTAAAATTCTTCCTTCACGTTGTTCAATATCAGATGGTCGCCATGGACAATCTAAATGATGTAAAGCAATTAACTTGTCTTGAACATTCATTCCTGCTCCCATTTTAGAAGTTGATCCTATCAAAATTCTTTTCGTTCCATTTCGCATATCTTCAAAAAGTTTTAATTTTTGAGGATTAGTTTTTGCATTATGAATATACTCGATTTCATCTGCTGGTACTCCTCTAGCAATAAGTTTATTTTTAATATCATCATAGACATTGAAAGAACCATCATTTTTAGGAGTAGATAAATCACAAAAGACAAGTTGTGTTAACTTGTCCTCTTTGTTTTCTAACCATATTCTATAAATATTTTCTACTGCCATATTTATTTTTGAATTAGGTAAATCTGGCATACTAGGATCTATCATTCTTAAATCGAGTGCTGCTTTTCTACCATCATTAGTTACTAAAAGCATATTATCTTCTCTTGGATCACAACCATTCCTAATAATTTCACTACGTTCTGCTAATTTATTAACATATTCAGCAAGTTCTTCACTCTTTGGAGCAACTACTGTTTTATAATCTCCACCTTTTAATTTAGGATAAACTTAGAAATAAAGTTTTTTAAAAGCTCTCAGATTGTACTTTTTTAAAGCACTTTCTAACTTCTTGAACTTTTTTTCATTTTTATAATCAAAAACATATTTTTCCATTGTACATAACCCTTCCTTAGTGATAACAACTGATATAACATAAAATTTAAAAAATTAGAAGAAAAATCATAATCTTTAGGAACAACGACTATTTATGCTTTATACAATTTAGTAAGATGTAAAACTAAATGCAATCCCAAAAATCATGAAAGTTGCATTTACTTTTTCATTTGATCCTTTATAGCTTCGAATAAACTTGTTTTAACTTCACAATGATATAAAAAATCTTTTTTAACATCCTTTTTAACATTTTTGGAATTAACTATATCTAAAAGTCTTTTTATAAACTCAAGATCTTCGTCAGTGGTAAGAAAAGGTTTTGATTGATATTGTTCACTTATAGCATCCTCCGGTGAGAAAGTAATCAAAGTTACACTCTCGCTATCTTCATCTACTTCATAATGAAGTTTAACCTCACCATAAGTTTTAGCAAATAATGCGTCTGTTGGCAAGTCTAAAACATACTCCATTATATTTCCTTCTTCTTTCACAACATGACCTATAAATTCACCAGCTTTTAATTTAGGATAAACTTCGAAATAAAGTTTTTTAAAAGCTAACGGATTGCATTTTTTTAAATCCTTTTCTAACTTCTTGAACTTTTTTTCATTTTTATAATCAAAAACATATTCTTCCATTCTACATAACCCTTCCTTAGTGATGTTAATTGATATAACATAAAATTTAAAAATAAGAAGAAAAATCATAATCTTTAGGAACAACAACTATTTCTAACTTATATAATTTAATGTTTACATACTTAAATAATTATCAACCGTTTCTATTTTTCACAAAAATACCCTTTTATAAATAAAAATAACTTTAAATTCAAAAAAACTAATTTTTATCATAATATTTTTACAAATTAAGCCATTTATCATGATGACCATTATTAATTTTTTCTAATAAATCTATTTTAAATCTATCTAACTCAGGATGTTGTTTTGAAAGCATAACTCCATTATAAGTAATTAATTCTGACTGATGACCTTCTTTCAATATATCTGCTGGAGATATAGAACTCAAAATTATAACTTTGTTATATTCATCTACCTCATAATGTAATTTAATCATGTCATAGACTTTAGCAAATAATTCATAAGTTGGCAAATCCAAAACATACTCTTTTATATTTCCTTTATCTTTTACAACTTTACCAATAAATTCACCAGCTTTTAATTTAGGATAGATTTCAAAATACAGTTTTTTAAATGCAAACATATTATACTTTTTCAATGCACTCTCTATCATTTTAAACTCATTTTCATTTTTATAACCAAAAACATATTTTTCCATTGCACATAACCCTTCCTTAGTGATGACAACTGATATAGCAAAATGCATTAAAGTTATCTATATAAAAGTATCATAAAATTTTTCTTTGTATTATGCAATCATGTAACTAATAAAACATAAACCGAAATAAAAACCGATTTAGTTAATTATTGAATCAATTTTTCCAAAAAAGCAGCTACTCCATCATTATTATTAGATAATGTAACATAATCTACATTTGACTTTATTAAATCAACCGCATTTGCAACTGCCACACTAAATCCACAACTATTAAACATTGAAATATCATTTTTATCATTACCAATTGCAATTGTGTTTTTTAATGGAACTTTTAAATAATTAGATAATCTTATTAAAGCATTGCCTTTTGATACATTACTATTAGAAACACTAAACCATTCCTCACTAAAGATAGAAGTGTCTTTTGTTTCATCAACAATACAAACTTTTTTATTTTTCTTGATTTGATTTTTAATTTTTTTTATCTCGTTTTTATTTGAGCCAATAAACATACATTGTTTTATATTTAAATCGCTTAATTGGTTATTATAATTATATTTATCAATTAAAACTTGATTAGCATTTCTTACTTCTTTTGTAACATAATCAGTATCACCTGTGGATAAAACTAATCTTATATCATTCAAATATGCACATTTAACAAAATTAAATATTTCATTCTTGTCAATATATAATCCATCAATAATCTTATTAGTACTTATATCATATATTTCTGCACCATTTGAAGAAATAACTATATCTGTAGTTCCAGCTTTTTTAGCCACTTCTATAGCTTGATATCTAGGTCGTGATGTGCAAATTACAATTATATTTCCATTCTTTTTATTATCTTTAATTGCTTTTTTTGTTCTATAAGAGATTGTTCCATCAGATCTAGTTAGTGTATCATCATTATCAATTAAAATCATTTTTTTATTGTTGTTTATTTTAGAAATAAACAAATTTTTGTCATGTACACATTCTATATCTAATTCGTTCATCATTTGGATTAAAGTGTCATATTTACTGTCTAATGGGATGTATACAATAAATGGGAAACGTTGAAAATGCACAAAATGTTTTTTCAGACGTAATAATTCGTTATTAAATGTGTTATCACTATTAAAATAATATGTAAATAATGTTTTTGTTTGTTCAACATACGGTTTAGAAAAACAAGATAAATCATAGGAAAGTCTAATTGGAATTAATTCAATATCACTATTTATAAGATTATTGACTATAAAATTCTCATCATCTTCTATAAATGCAACAACTCGTTTATCTTTTAAATTTTGCATTTCACCAAATACATCATAATCTTCCATTTACATTATGCCATCCATTTCATATAAATATATAAGTAAATTTTTAACCATTTACTTGTTTTAAGTATTCCTCAATGGCTGATATCATATCTGGAGAAATGATCTTATTTTCTTCGTTATTTGGAATATTTTCTTTTATTTTTTCAATGGCTTCATTCAATTTAAAAGTTTCTATTTGATAATTATTCCGTTTTTCATGTTCCGTATAATTAACTTTTGTTAAATCAGGCTTTTTATTTGTTTTAATTATATAATAATATATTTCTGATTTTCTGTTTTTGCCTTTTTCCGGCCAATCCTTATTCATAAAAGTTACTTTCATAAAAGGTCTTTCAATTTCATCATCATTAATTTCAATGCCAGTTTCTTCTGACACTTCTCTTTTCAAACACTCGTTAAACGTTTCATTTTGTTCAAGATGTCCACCGGGAAATTGGAACAAGCTATTTTCATTTCCAATTAAAATTTTATCACCATTAATAATAAGTGCTTTAGTTCTGATGACTGTTTCAGTAATATCAGATTCATTTAAATAATCATAATTGTAAATAATTTCTTTCATTTTACGCATTCTCCTAAAATTTTTTAGAAATTGCTAATATGTTTAACATTTCTTTAGCAATACCCCTAGTATCACCAAATTTTTTAGCATTTTTTGTGATTTCAGATTTAACATCTTTTACATTTATATATTTATGGCAAAAATTACCAGCTTTTTCATTATCAGTTAAATGTAAATTTTCTTCATGTGGTTTTTCTTCTAATATTAACTCATAATAATTAATTTCTATCTTTTTATTTCGCCTTTTCTCAGGCCAATCTTTATAATACCCTATTGCTTGAGCAAAGGGCTCTAATGAAGTTAAATTCAATTTTATTCCAAGTTCTTCTTCTATTTCACGATTAATTGTATTAATTAAACTTTCGTTAGGTTCTACTGTTCCGCCTGGAAATTCAAAATCATTATGAGCATACACTAAAAGCATTTGATTTTCTTTATTAAAAATTAACAATTTTACTTTTTGTACATAATCTGTAATATCTTTGTCTAATAAATTATCCTCATTATAAATTATTTTTTTCATATTATATCACCTCACAAATTTTTTCGACTTATTAAATAATACATTCCTATATTTATCATATTTAGGATATTTGGCAATCCATCTCATTGAATTTAAATATTCAAACAAAAATAAATTGTAATTAAAATATTTATTATTATATATATCTGGTGCTAATTGACATATAATACTTTTAATAGATTGGAATGCCATGTTATCAATAATCACATTATTGTCTTTATTAATAAATGAATATGGATCATCAGCCATTCTAAAAATAGAATATATTTCTTTTTCTATAGGAGCAAATTCTATATGTTCAAAGTCAACCAATTTTAAACAATCATTATTAACATATATAACATTATTGAATTGTAAATCACCATGAATTTGAAAACAAGTATGCATATAGAAATGGCTTTTAATATATTCACGCATTTCCAATAAACATTGAATTGAATTATCATTTGGAATAATATTATTTTCTAGAATAATACTCAAATATTTATCGAATTCTGCTAAATATATATATTGATAATTTTCTTTTGAACGTATTTTATGCAATTCATTGCAAATTTTTTTTAAGGCGATTAAAACCTGCTGCCTATCACTAACAGATAAAGTACTCCATACTGTAAACAAATTATATCCTTTTATTTTTTCAATAATAATATACATGTTATTACAGTCAGTATTATATTCGTATAATTTTGGCATAAAATCATAATGCCTATTCAAATAAAAATCCACTTCCCTTAAAAAATTTTCTCGCCTATTTAGATTATAACATACTTTTTTTAAACTGTCTTGATTTATAATAATTTCATTATTAAAACCAATTTTTATTTTCTGTTCCATAAATATTCCTCACTATTGTAATTGTTGTATTGCTTCCTTAATAGCTACGAAAGATTCAACAAGTTCTTGTGGAGAAAGTGCAAAAGTAATTCTACCAATCAATTTATCATCAGTAAAATAACCTAAAGATGAACCAATTAAAAATTTTACATTTTTATATATATAAAAATATTGTAACAGTTTTTTATCATCAGTAATAGTTATATTTTTAAATGTTCTGTTTTTGAGTAATGAAAAATCTAATAATACAAAGAATCCTCCATTAGGTTTACAATTAGGCAATAAAGAAATTTCTTTAATTCCATCTTTAATTAATTCTGAATCATTTGTATAATGCCTTATAGTTTTACTAATTCGTTTCTTTAACTTTTTATCTTTTATTATATCTATTCCACTAACTAATGCTAGTACAAGATTATATCTAAAAACATATTCTCCCCTAATTTTTTTAAAATATTTATTATAATATTTATATCTATATGGAGAATTATTAAAAGCACCTATTAAAGCAGCACTTTGAATGATAGGATATGAATCCATTTGCTGAAATATTTTATTTTGTAATTGTCTAATAATAACTTCATCAGCAACAACAAAACCAGCACGCAAAGCAGCCAAGCCATAACATTTGCTTAAACCATTAATAGTAATAACGTTGCTAAAATGTTTACCTAATGTTGCCATAGGAACTGCCATTTCGCTTTCACTATAGCAAATATCTCTATAAACTAAATCATCAATTATAAAAAAATTATATTTGTTTGCTAATTCTATTAAATCATTCAATAGTTTTAAATCTTTTACACCTAACGATTTTCCTAATGGATTAGAAGGATTACAATTTAAAAAGGCTTTTACACGAGGTACATAGTTAAGATTTTTATATTTTTCTTTTAACTCTTTATTTTTCTTGTTTATAAACTTTTTAAGTTTTGCAACATTTATTTTCCAATCATCATCTTCAGATAAATCAATAATTTCACAAAATCCCATCAATCTTTCTGGAACAAAATCAAAAAAGCTATAATTAGGACCTGGTACAATTACAACATCATAAGGTTTAAGAATGGTTTCAAGGATTAAATTATAAGCATGAGTAGTTGACATTGTAAAAGCAATGTTATCTATTGTTAATCCATTTGTAAAAGGAATCATTTCTTTGTTTTTCTCATTAACAAAACCCTCTTTTATTAAATAGTTCATAATAATTTTTCGATGCTTTTCTAATCCCGCAGCACTAGGATATGAATATAAAGGTTCTTTCAAAACTTTTTTTACTTCTTTTATACATGGATAAAAAGGCTTACTTTTTAAGGGATCTCCACTAGAAAAACTATGTTTTGGTAAATTTTTATCTATTAAATTATTATATTCTTTTGTTTTTCTACTACAAAAGTCAATTGCATCATTAACTATAAAAATTTTTTCAGAAAATTGTTCGTTTAGTTGCCTTTTTCCCAAAAAAGGAATACCCTTAGCTTTTTTTTTCAAAAATGGTTCATTATTTATTATTTCTTGTATTATTTTTTCCATTATTAATCACTAATACCTTTTTTTTACTTTTTGTTGATTGATTAAAATTAAGAAATTGGTCAACTAATTCATTAGGAGTAAATAATTCCGAATCTAATTCAATTGGTAAAATATCAAATTTCTGAATTAATTGCTCCCACATTTTTCTTTCCCATATACTTTGTATTTTCACTTCTTCAACATTTGTAGAACGCATACTACGTTCACCTCTATTAAACCTATCCAGCATTCTTGAATAAATTACCTCAGGACTACAATTAATCAAAACTGCACTAATATTAGTATTCAAATTCAATAATGTGTTAATTAAATTATTGGATAACGTAGCAACATACGACAAATCTCCATCTATTGAAACAAAATCTTTATTTCTTTGCAAGGCGTAATGAACATCTGAAACAACACAATTATGTTGAGTACAAAATGAAATAAATTGATTATCAGCCTCTTCAGAAGAAACATAACTAAACATATTGGCTTCATCATATCCTTTTTGTACTGCACAATCTTTAAATGCATCTAAACGCCTATAAGTATCACAATTATATTTCTTTTTTAATTCCTTCACAAAAGTACTTTTACCACTACTTGAAGCTCCACCAACAAATATCAAATTATTAGCCATATATCATTCCTCCATCATAAATTTAATATTATCTATATTTTCTTTATTTTCATATAATATATCATATATTTTATTTAATAAAACATTATCGTAAACAGCACAACAATCATTACAACATAACGGTAGTTGTTTTCTTATCTCGTTAGATACTTCATTGTTATATAATTGACTTACTTCATTTACTTTACCATTTAATTTTCCATAATGAAATTGCTTGTCAATAATTTTATCCGTTTGAGTACAAACAATTAAATGATCTCCATATAAAACCGGATTGAATAATGCACTAAAGCATATATTAAAACTATTATTTCTTAATTTTCTATCGTCAGAAGATGAATTATATCTTGTTGGTACTTGAACTTGTTTTAGATGTTTATACTTTGAATCAGCAATTTTTTTTAATATACTTTTCAATTTAGTGCTTATTTTAGTGGGACTATTGTCATTATATTTAAAGACTTTGGCTAATTGAACACAATCAATTCCTATTTTATCTAACTCATATATGAAATCTTCATATAATTCAGAAAATTCTTCTCTTATGCAAGCTCTAACTCCTATTAATAAGTCACATTCTCTATTATACTGTTTTCTTAATGATACAATTTTCCTTAAAGTATTTAATGAATCTTCATAAGTATATTTTACATGTTTTTGATTAGAAAATAAATTATAAGTTATATGATCTATTCCAGGAAAACTTATTCTAATAAAAGAAGCATTTAAAACAAGTTCTGTTAAATCATCATCAGTTAAACCACTACCTGTGGACACATAAATAATCTTCATATTACATTTTTGACTAGCATATTTGATTATTTCTTTTCTATAAACATATAAATCCGGATTACCCTCTCCACAAAATTCAATTCTAACATTCTCAACACCATTTTCTTTTGAATAAGTAGAAATGTCTTTCAATATTTTTTTATATTTATCAATGTCTAAAACTAAATTATTTATATTTTTTTTTGCCCACTCTCTTGATTCTTTTACTAAACAATCTTGACATCTAAAATCGCAGAATGGATAGTCTTTAACTGTTAATGAAACAATTGGATAATTTTTTGTTTTACCACTTACTATTTCTTTTATAATATTAGCATAATCAACTATAGAATTGGGATAAAAATGTTGTGGAAATTGATTATCTACTTTTAAAAGAACCTTATTATTCAATTTATTAAAAATAGTAAAACTTTTATAACTAAAATTTTTTTTAAGCGTACTCATTTTTAACACCTCATTTTATCATTTTCTGTTTTAAACATGCCATCAAAGTTATTATATTGTCTTTATATGGCTTTAGTTTTTTCATATCTAATTTCCTTCAAAGTATGGTTTTTCATCTTAAATATTCTATCAGATATTTTTTTAACAAATTCTTCTTCATGTGAAACTATAATCAAAGTCATATCGTCTTTTACCATTTCATCTATTAATTTTAAAACTTCCTTTTTCATTTCTTTATCCAAAGCACTAGTAGGTTCATCCAATAGAATAATTTGAGGTTTCATTAATACAGTTCTAATTATAGCCACTCGTTGTTGTTGACCACCAGATAATTCATCTGGATAATTATATTTTTTTTCATCTAAACCTACTTTTCTTAACATAGTTATTGCTTTTCGTTCAGCCTCTTCTTTAGAAAAATGTAAGATTTTAATTAATCCTATTGTTAAATTTTCTAATACAGTTAAATGTTCAAATAAATTATATTCTTGAAATACTAATCCTATTTTTTGCCTTAATTCTGTTATTTTCATATCTTTAATGTCTGTATTGTTTAATAATATTTTACCAGAATCATAATTTTCTAATCTATTTAAACATTTTAATAAAGTTGATTTCCCGCTACCGCTTGGCCCAACTATAGAAACTACTTCACCTTTTTTTACATCAAATGATATATCTTTAAATATCACATTGTTACCATAGTATTTAGAAATATTTTTTATTTGTAACATATTATTCAATCACCTGTTTTCTTTTATTAACTTTCTTCTCTATGTATTCTAATAACTTTTGAAATACTATGCAAATTAATAGATAAATCAATGCTACTGCAATTAGTGAAAAGAAAGCATCAAAAGTTCTTGAACGAATTAAATCTCCTATTTTAGTTAAATCCATTATTGCAATATAACCAACGATTGATGTAGATTTAATAGTAGAAATGACTTGACCTTTATATATAGGAATTATATAACTTATAATTTGTGGAAAAATAATATATTTTACAGTTTGATATTTAGTAAAACCAATTGAATATGCAGCTTGAATTTGATTTTTATTTATTGCTTCATAACCACCTCTAATCATTTCAGCTACATAAGCAGATAAATATATAGAAAAAGTAATAATAGAAACTACTATTGCAGAAAGAGGAGTTTTAACAAAAATTAAGTAATACATAATCAATAATAACACTGTAATTGGCATGCCCTGCATAAATGAAATAAAAATTTTTGAAATAAATTTCATAATTTTTTTATTTGATACTCGCATTATTCCTACAATAACACCTAAAATAGTACCAAATATAATTGAAAGAATAGATATTTCTAGTGTTGTTAACGTTCCTTTGATAAATAATTTATATCTATCTTCTTTTACAAAAGTATTTACAAAATTTTGCTTGATATCCTCTACAACATTTGAATTTGATATAGAATTTTTTAAAACTATTGCGACAACATCACCCTTATAATTAGGGACAGAAAATAGCATGGATTCTTCTCTCTCTTTTGTAACAATAATTCCACATCCAGCCATATCAACTTTACCAACATTAACTGCAGTAAGCAAACCATTCCAATCCAAAACATTAACATTTAAACTATAATCCAATTTATCACAAATAAGTAGCATTAAATCTATATCATAGCCAACAATCTTATCATCTTTTAAATAAGAAAATGGGGCTGAAGTAGCTAATGTACCAAAATTTATCGTTCCATTTTTTCCAGAAAGTTTTATGTTTTCCAACTTCTTTTCTGATTCATTATTCCCCATCCATTTTTTTTGTAAATAATCTAAAGTACCATCTTTCTTTAAGTCCAATAAAACTTTATCAACTTTTTCTTTTAATTCTGGATTATTAGGACTAATAGCATAAGCATAATTTTCTACTCCTATAGGTTCATTAAGTATAGCCAAATCGTTATTATTCTTAATTTCTTCATTAGCCATCGCATCATCTGTTACATAAGCAGCTATTTTACTATTTCTTAAAGCAGAAATTCTATCTACTGCATTATCATAGTATTTTAAATCAACATTTTTTAACTTTTTCTTAATTATAGAATCAAAAGTACTCCCTGTTGCTATTCCGATTTTTTCACCATTTAACTCATCCAATGAATTATAATACTTCACATCAGTAGTAGAATGAAACATTAAAAATGCAACAAATATCAAAATTATAACAACTATAAAAATAAAACTTTTCACAACTTTATTTTTTATCACTTTTTTAATCTCCTTACATTGCATTTATCTTTGGCTACTTCGATTGTAAAATCATCATAAACAACTTGCATTTTGTTTAACACATCTAATATATCAGTACCACATACTTGAACCCAGCCAGAGCAATCAGAACCAACACGCCTCTTTTTTTGGAACTCGCCAGGTATCGCAAACAATTCTCCATCTATTACTCCATCATAACTTAATAATTGTTCTAAAGGTGTAACATATTTTATTATTCCTTCTAAATTAGGAAGATTCAAAGTTCCAACACACTTTTTTATATTAGAATATTTTAGATTTACTTTTTTACCAATAGCAATATCAATTAAACTGTTCCAAATATCAAATCCATATGACAAGCTATGATTTTCACAAGCACGTCCACCAGGTAATCGCCATCCCAATTCACTAGCTATTATAGAACCATTTGACATTACAAAAATTTCTATTGTCATAGTGCCATTCTTTAAACCAAAGCCATCAACTATTTTTTGAATATATTCTTTAGGTGTCATCTCAAAATAATCTGGTTGATTTATACAAGTCATATGAGCATGCAGTTTATTTTCTATACTAGCCCAAATAGTAGCATTCGGAAGATAAGTTAAATATGAATCCAAAACAATTCCATCTTGCACCAAACTTTCAATTGACCATTCATGTCCATAACAAAATGTTTCTACCATATATTTATTAGGCTTTATTTCAATATCTAAATCATTAATATCTTTTACTGACTCTATCTTATAAACGTTCATACTATTCATAGCTCTACGAGGCTTAAAAATTATGGTTTGGCAATTGTTTTTATAAAAGAAATCAATAATATCATTTTTTGACTCAATTGGTGCATAGTCAACTGTAGAAAGACCAATTTCGTTGAATTTATCTTTCATATCAACTTTATCTCTCACCCATTTAACTTGTTCAAAAGATAAACAAGGTAAATCCAGACTATGCGCAATATGATTGGCGATTTCCATATAATACTCTGAATCATTTAAAAAACAATCCAAAGTAATATTCTCCTTGTCCAACCACTCTTTAAATTTTCTTATTTCAGTATCATAATCTTTTTCAGTATCAAAATAATAAACATTTTGCTCCATCAATTCCTCTTTACTAAAAAATTTATTTATTGTTTTTACTGCTCTAACCTTTAACACATTTACATCATTACGAGCTGCCAATTTTTTTGATAAAGGGCTTACAAATTCTTCAAAATATAGTAGGTTTTTCATTTTATTAACCCCCTTGTTTTTATTTTTATATCTTCTGGAACCTTATTAGCATCCATTATTTGATTTATACCAGTTAATAAAAACGGTATTATGTCTTGACTATAATAATCAGATAAACTAACAACTTGAGTTACATCTAATGAATCAATATAATTAACAAGCGCTTCATAAAGACACTTTTTTTTATTTTCAAAGCCACTAAAATTGCTATATGATGTTTTTAATAATTTACTATTCCAAATCTCAATGCTTTTTTTATCTCTTTCTATTCCTACTTTTGGTGATTCATAAATTCTTTCCCTTTGAAATGTTTCTGGATATTCATAAGCAATCGTTCTATAATAAAGTGCAACATCATATGTAGAAGTAATTTCTTTTTCTTTTACTCTATTTTTATAGAGTAAATTTTGAAAGTCATTATTATCCATATATATTTTTGCATCTAATAATCCTCTATCACAAATAGCAATATTAGCAGAGGTTTCATTTAAGTATTCTTTTATAAATTGTATTTTAAACAGCAAATTCTGAAAATCAAAATAAGAAATATTATCACCAGGCATATAATTTAAAGATAACAAGCCTCTTGCCGTTTCTGAAATAATTATAACTTTCATACCTCTTGATACTAACTTGTGCTTTAAAAAAGGCAACGATTCTGTTTTTCCTCCACATGGTCCACCAGTTAATACTACTTTATATGAACTCACCATTTCATTCTCCTATTTATACTTTTCGATAAAACTTTAGTAATTTCATTTTGAACATTTTTATTTTCAATATATTTAGTTAATAAATCTGGTTCAGCTAATTCAACTTCCATTATTTTTGGAATATCATCTACGACAACCATATCCACTCTCATATACAAGTAGTCTTGAAATTCTAGAATACTTTCCACCTCATGAGCTAAATTTAAAACTGATTTTGGAACATTTTCTATTAAATATGGTTTTTGTTTTGCATGAAAAACGTTTGGAAATCTTAACATAGTGTGTGTAAGTTGTCCATCAATAAATATACAAGAATATTCTCCAAAATTAATCTCTGAAATAAAAGGTTGTATCATAATTTCAAGATCACCGTTTTCTTGCATAAGTGGTTCAAATTTTTCTCTTACATCTTTTAATTCGATTGTATTAGGTATTTGGAAATTTATATTATTCACATCTAATAAAAAAGTATTTTCACCGCTACCAGAAATAGTCGGTTTTATTACTATTGGAGTTGAGTTCGCTAATTCCAATAATTTTTTTGAAAATTCTGCTGAATATAAATCTGCAGATGTTAAAAACGCTGTATTTATATGTTCAATATTATAATTGTCAAGAATATTAAATTGCTTATTTTTTTGGATATTTGTTAAAACCATATCTGGATTATTTAATAACTGTATATCTTTTTCTTTTAATTCGAAAAGCCATGATTTAAATTTTTTATAATTGTTTTGGTATCCCCAAACAGATCTCAAAATCAATAAGTCATAATCATCAAGTTTATCTTCTTCCCAAGAAATAATTTTTGCTTTAATATTAAGATTTTCTAAAGCCAATTTCAGCCTCTTATCTTCATCAATTTTTTCTTTCCATTTATCACAAGAAACAATACCAACTTTTGCCATTTTATCTCAACTTCCTTAATGTTTTATTCATTGCACCCATATGATCAACTATATCTTCTCTCTCTAAAGCTGTAGTAACACGACCAATTAATTTTTCTTCATCTGGAAATGAAATTGACTGTCCTAAAATAATCTTAATTCTTTCTTGCTCAAACATATATTTTAAAAGTTCTATTTCTGACGTAATAACCCTACCGTCTGCTTCTTTATTCTTTAATTCTGTATAATCAAGTAGTGCGAAAAATCCAGATTCAGGCATACTGTTATTTACAAAATGAACATTTGGAATACCATCTAATAATTCTTCTACATTAAAATCAGAACTTGCATATTTTTTTATATCTTTTTCTACAGATTCTCTAGTAGCAAAATCTTCAATTGCATCTATACCTTCTACCATTCCTTTAAGTAATTCCAATCTATATTTATATTCTGTAATTATAGGTTCAAAATACTTGTTATATTCTTGATACCTTTCGGAAGTGGCATTGAATGCTCCTGCTAAAGCCTTACCTTGAATCACAGGCGATGAATCCATCTGCTGAAAAATGTAGTTTCTTACGCCTCTTATTATAGACTTATTTGCTACAATCATTCCCGCTCTTAAAGAAGCTAAACCATAGCATTTTGATAAACCCATCATTGTAATAGTATTATCAAAATACTTTTCTTTTGTTGCCATTGGTAATGATAAATTATCACGGTCAAATGTTAAATCCCTATATATTATGTCATCAATAACAAATACTCCTTTATCAAGGCAAACATCACCAATTTTATACAATAACTCTTGATTACTAGCATTCATTACTTTTCCCATTGGATTATGAGGATTTTCATTTAGAAAAGCCACTACCTTAGGAATATATCCAAGTGAATCACCAAATTTTTGCTTTAAATTTTCATTAATTTCATCAATTCTTATTGCTAATTTTTCTGGATTCACACACCAATTATCATCTTCTGATAATGGTAATATTTCTACTGTTGCTCCAGCAGCTCTTTCAGGGACAAATGTAAACAAACCATAATTAGGACCTGTCATTAAGATTACATCATATGGTCTAGCTATTAAATTCATAACAATATTAAATGCTTGTGTAGTTGAAAGAGTAAAAATAATATTATCCTCATCTAATTGATATGGGGCTTTAAAACCTTCTTTTTCTAAATATTTCACAATCTCTTTTCTTGCTTCTTCATCTCCAGCAGCCATCGGATATTCTGACATATCATCCAAATTAATTGCCTCTAACATCTTTTCTTTACACGGTGGAAAAATAGGAGTTTTCATGGGGCTACCACCGCCCAATGATCTAGTATTTAAATTTTTGATTTTATCATTTTCTAATTGATATAAATCATTACCATATATAGAAAAAGCATCATAAATTTTTCTAACTTCTGTTGAAAAAGGACCTCCATCTAATCTAGTACCCAAATTAGGTAACCCTCTTACTTTTTCCCTTAATAATTGATTTTTTTCCAAAAAACTTTCAAGCGCTTTGGAATTAGTAGACATAATATCACTTCTTTCTGCGATACTATTATACATTTATATATCAATAAAATAAAATATCAATTTTAAATACATCATATAACATTTTTAAATATGTTTGTTTACTAATAAAAAAATAAATCATAATTGACTTATTTTTTTAGTTAATATATGACATAATTTCATTATTAATTCTCTCAATAAGATAATAAGAAATTTCCCCATTATTACACATTTTTACTATTTCTTGTTTATCTATAAATTTTGCTTCTGTCGCACTATAATCATTAAAAGAAATATTTTTAATATCAATTTCATCGAATAAAATACAAGTTATGTATGCATATCTATAAGGATTTCTTTTTACTGGGGGATATATTTTTTTATGTTCAATTGAACATGAACTGCCTATTTTTTGATTTATAATTCGAGCAATAGCAGTTTCTATAGTTTCACCATGACATAAATTTCCTCCAATGCAAGACCAGCTTCCAGGATAACGTTTTGAATAATCAAGAGAATTTTTTATTAACAATACTTCCTTTTTTTTGTTAATTATCCAAATTTCTAAAGAAATATGGTAATAATTATCCGGAACCCTTTCTTTATTAGAAATTGTTTTATCAATCTTATTCAAGTTCTCATCATATAAATCCCATGTTTCCATCATTTCATCTCCTCAGTAATATAATTTTTTAACAACTTAATAAAATTATACACTATTTGGGTATTTTTTGTATATGCAATTGATAAAACATCTTTAAAAATATCCTCCTTAATATTAATAATATATAAAGATTTATCTTGCAAAAACTTTTTTAACAACAACTTATTAGAAAAACCTATTCCAACATTTTCTTGTACTAATTTATAATATAAATCAGATTCATTAACATTAACTATTTCTAAAAAACTAACATCATTTTCATAACAAAAACGTTTAAATTTTCCTGCTTTTAATGATGGTTTATAAGCTATAAATGGTACAGTATCTATTTCACTAACCGAGTTTACATTTTTATAATCACTTAATGCTTCGTTTCCACAAATAAAGCAATTTTCTATTTCACATACAACCTCTGTCTTCACATTTTCCAATTGGCTAATATAATCATTATCATCTATAACTATATCATATTGACCGTTTTTTACTTTATTAAAATCCAACTTCGAATATAAATCAATGTTTATTTTAATATTTGGATATGCGTTTCTAAATGTTTTTAAAAAATCAGATAATATTATTTTACCATAACTATATCTAATTCCAATATTAATTTCCAAATATTTTTTCTCATTAGTTAAAAAATCAATGTTTTTTTCAATACTTTCAAAAACTGGCTTTAATATTTCGAATAATTGATAACCTTCTCCAGTCAAAGTAAATTGCTTATTACTTCTATCTATAAGTGTTTTATTTAACTGTGATTCTAAATTTTTAATACTTAAACTTAAGGAAGGTTGAGCAACATTTAAGTTTTTAGAAGCATTTGTAACACCATTATATAAAACTACATAATAAAAATATTTAAACAAATTAAAGTTAAAATTGTCCATATCAATACATTTTCCTTTCTAAATAATATTTAAGTAAAATCTGCATACTATCCTTATATTTTCTAAAGAAAGTAAAAAAACAATTTCTCATATCTAAGATTTATTAAAATAAACACAATCAATATAATTGTATCATATTCTGTCATAGTTAGCCTTTCTTTTTAGCTATTTTCAAAATTTCTTCTTTTTTTCACTATACCACCTACTAATAAAATTATATCACTTGTATTTTTTGATAGTAAATAGTATTTGTTCACATTTTTTTACCTTTATGTGCATGAATGCTAACGTTACTTTTTAAATTCAAAATTAGAAAAAATAATTTCATAAGTAACATTTTTTATATTTAATTTTTCACCCTCTATATTTAATATACGACGTAAATTAATCATTTCCTTTTTCTAACCATGAAAAAAAGAGGTTTTAAGCCTCTGATAATGGATTTATCTTAATATCTTTATCATACATTCTAACAACCTCACTATATTTATTATAAAGTCTTTGGTAATCACTATTGTAAGAAACATTCATTTGACTAAATGGAATCACCTTAAAATTCGTCCAGCGACTACCTTTTTGATAATAATTATATAAAAGTTCATTTTGTAAATTATCTAATTTAATATTAACCTTGCCACCTTGTTCTTCTTTAATAACATCTATAGAGCTCATAAGCTCTACCATCTTATTATAATCATTATTTGTACTTTGAGCCGATATAAAATTACCAAGTGAATAAATAACTAGTGTATCACCAATATAGGTAATTGGTTGAATAACATGCGGATGAGTTCCAATAATTATATCCACTCCTAAAGAAGATAAATAATTGGCCTGTCTTTTTTGCTCTTCGGTTGGCTCTGCTTGATATTCCGTCCCCCAGTGCATAGATACAATTAATAAATCCACTTTATCTCTAACCTTTTCTATATCTTCTTTAACTTTTTCATCACTATATAAATTAACTAAATATTCTTTGCCACTTGGAACTGGTATTCCATTTGTACCATAAGTATAAGCTAATAATGTATATTTTATGCCATTTTTCTCTTTTATTCTTATCTCGTTTGCTTCCTCATTAGAAGAATAACTACCAGCCGTTAAAACATCTTTTTCTTTCCAATATTCACATGAACTAATAACCGCCTTTTCTCCCTTATCTAAAGTATGATTATTAGCTAAAGACACCATATTAAACCCAGCATCTATCATAGCATCGCCAAACTCCTGAGGAGAATTAAAAGTTGGATAATTCGAAAGTCCAAGTGAAGTACCACCTAAAATACTCTCTTGATTATAAAAAGCTAAATCATAATTTTGAATAATAGGTTTAATATATTCTAACTGTTTTTTAAAATCATATACACCATTTTGATAACCATCATTATATAAAGAGCTATGTAGTAAAGCATCCCCTACCATAACTAAGGATAATTTACTAGTTTTTACCTTTTGTACCTCTTCAGTTTTTTCTTGTTTCAAATCACTTTGAGGTTCTTTTTTAAATAAATATAGTCCAGATAAAATAATTAATAAAGTTAAAATAATAAATAAAACAAACTTCTTTCTCATATTTTAAAAACTGCAGCTTCCACCCTGTAAACTCACGTAGTTTTTCAAAGCTTCCTTTCCTTCGGTATTTGAATTAAAACTCGTAAAATAAGTTCCGTTTATCTCGTCTATCACACTTCTACTTTGAGCTTGTCCATCTAATTTATAAGATGTAATCATACCATCTTTCATAGTAAATATAGCTTCTTTGCCATCAATTAAACAATTAAACTCTTCACCTTTATCGCCACATCCAGTTAATACAAAACCTAACATCATCACAATAATTATCTTTTTCATATTTCCTCTCCTCACATTAATGGGGCAAAAGCTTTTAAAACTTGTCTTTTTAAATATTTAAACCAGCCTGTCTTGCCCTTCTTTTTTAATTTTATCTCCCGGCACTCTTTAAGTGTCAAAGTAAAATCTTTTTTAATAGTAAAAATTACTGAACAATCATATAACCAAACACCACATTCAAAGTGTAAATACAAACTGCGATAATCTAAATTAACTGTACCAATCGTCGCATATTCGTCATCGATCACAAATATTTTCTCATGAATAAAACCTTTAGTATATTCGTATATCTTAACACCATTTTCAAGTAAAACATCATAATAAGCTTTAGTAACCTCATTAACTAACTTTTTATCTGGTATACCAGGTGTTATTATCCGAACATCCACCCCTCTTTTAGCCGCCATAGTTAAGGCCGTAATCATTTCATTATCTAAAACTAAATATGGAGTTGTAATATAAATATATCTATTAGCTTTCCCAATCAAATTCAAATATACTGTCTCACCAACCGCTTCATTATTCCAAGGACTATCACTGTATGGTATTACAAAGCCATCTGATGAAGTTTCATATTCATAGTTTGAACGATATTTCTCATAATCTTCATTTTCCTCTTTAATAAAGTCCCACATTGATAAAAACATTACTGTAAAATTCCAAACAGCTTCACCTTCTAACATAATACCATTATCTTTCCAGTGACCAAACCTTACTTTCTCACCAATATATTCATCAGCTAAATTTATTCCCCCAGTAAAAGCAATATGTCCATCTATAATAGCTATCTTTCGGTGATCACGGTTATTGAATTTAGATTTCAAATTAGGTACAAAAGGATTAAATATAGCAACGCTTATTCCTTCTTTTTCTAAGGTTTTATCATAGTGATTTGGTAGAGTCATTATACACCCAAAATCATCATAAATCACTCTAACCTCTACCCCTTCACGTACTTTTTGTTTTAAAACCTCTAAAATAGTATTCCACATTTTTCCCTGTCCTATGATAAAATATTCCAAAAATATATATTTTTTAGCCATTTTAATCGCACTCAACAACCTATCGAAATAAATCTTACCATTTGATAAATAAGTTGTTTTTGTGTGTTTACACACATTCGATAAAGAATAATCACTTATATATTTAACCTGATTATATGCAGATAAATTTTCATATCTAAGTTCATTCATAACAATATTATGGTTATCTTTATATTTTAACTGCTTATAATATATATTTTTCATTTTCTCTTTTTGCCTTTTATTTAATTGATTACCACCAAACAACAAATATAGAAACAGTCCAAATATCGGAAATAACATAATCGGAATAATCCAAGCTATTTTATATCCGGGATTCGCATTACTGTTTACAATGTGCAGGACAAACAATAAACTTAAAAGACTACATATAATGTAAAAGATTATAAAATAATTATAAAATTCAAAAGTCATTATAAAAAGAATCACTATTTGAATAATCATAAGTAGTGGAACCAAAAACACCCTATGACCTAATAAATTCAAATGTTTTTTCATAAACTTTATCATGTTATCACCAAACTTCACTTTGATTATACCCTATTTTAATCAGTTTGACAATTAATATATAAATGATATACTATGTGTTAGTTATGTGAATTATTTGTGAGGTGTATATGAAACAAAAAGAAGTGTTCGCAAAAGGGGTTTGTTTTAAAAAAGCTCTTTGGATATTCCTTGTTGGATCTATATTTGGTGTAATTATGGAAACTATTATCAGTTATTTTCAGTATGGAGCTTTTGAAAGCAGGCGTGGTTTAATCTATGGTCCATTAAATCCTGTCTACGGTTTTGGAGCTGTCATTTTTATGATATTCTTAGTTAAATATAAAAACCCATTAAAAGTTTTTTTTGGCGGAATGCTTTTAGGAGGTGGTTTTGAATATTTCTGTTCACTTATTCAAGAAGTAATCTTTGGAACCACTTCTTGGGATTATAGTGCCTATGCTTTTAATATAGATGGTAGGACAAGCTTGTCCATTATGATATGTTGGGGTCTTATCGCTTTACTATTTGTCTTTGTGATTTATCCGCCAATTTCTAAATTAATTGAAAAATTACCTATTAGAATCGGTAATATTTTGTCTATTTTACTTATAATATTTTTACTTCTCGACTGTGCTATTTCTATTACTGCATGTCTAAGACAAACCGAAAGATCTAAAGGCATTGAACCTAATAATAAAATAGAAACATTCCTAGACAAACACTTTCCAGACGAAAGGCTAAACGCTATATTTGAAAATGCCAAAAGAAAATAAAAACATCAATTTACGATGTTTTTTCTTTTAGGGTTATTTTTACCACATTATCTCCAACCACATCTCCAGCTTTAATGCTTTGATCAGTAACATAGCCATAACCTTCTAATTCATATTTATATCCTAAAGTCTTCATTAAATAAATCGCATCACTTCTAGAATATCCAATTAAATTCGGCATTTTGCCTTGATCACCATTAGTAATTAAAAATACCCGATCATAAGATAAAACGATTTCTCCTTCATTTGGATATTGATTAATTATTTTATCTCCATTACCGATAACTGCTACATTTATATGATTATCTTCCATTATTTTCTTAACACCATTAACCTCTTTATTGACATAAGAATCTAATTTTAATGAGGTAACACTACTATTATTTTGCGTTACTTCCTCAAACATATTTCTGTATTTAGCAATATTCTTCATCAAATTATTTATAGATGTACTTAAAGTACTAGAAGAACCAACATTTGGTTGCTTAATAGCCGCATAAATAATTATCTCTGGATCTTCCTTCGGATACATTCCCGCAAATGAATAAATATAGTCGTTTGATCCTTTTAAATATCCACCGCTTTTTTCATCGTATATTTGTGAAGTTCCAGTCTTACCAATCACATTAAAACCATCAATGTGATATTTTTTTCCAGTTGCCTGTGGGTCGGAACTATTAACAACATTATCCATAAGATTTTTTATCTTATCAATAGTACTTTGTTTAACTAATTTCGCACTTTTTTCAACTTTCCTTTTATATGTTGTTTTACCAGTGTTCGAATCAACAATCTTCTTAACAATATGTGGCGTTAATTCCTGGCCATCATTAGCAATCATCGACAAAGCTTTAAGATGCTGGATAGGAGTAGTTGTAATACCTTGACCAAAAGCCGCATTTGCTACTTCAACTGGATATTTAAACCCTAAATTTCCAGCTAATTCCCTAGATAAATCAATACCCGTAGAAGTTCCAAAACCATATTTTTTAAAACAATCTTTCATTTCATCCCTATTAATAAAATGATTTATCATCGTACTAACACCGACATTTGAAGAATACTCAAAACCCTTATCATAAGTTATAGTTCCCCATCCAGTATTATTCCAGTCACGAATAACCGCATCAGCCACTTCGATACTTCCTGATTTAAAAGTCTCATCTCCATTATATGTTCCCTTATCAATCGCACACATATAAGTATATATTTTCATAGTTGAACCAGGTTCAAAAGCATTTGATACTAATGGATTTTCATAACTAGTTATATCCCTTAAATTAGGGTTAAAAGATGGAGTTGAAGCACTAGCTAAAATATCACCCGTTTTCGCATCCATAACCGCAATCATTGACCACTCAGGCTCATATTCATTCTGCATATTTTTAACTTCCGTCTCGGCAAACCTTTGAATACTTGAATCTAAAGTTAAATAAATATCTTTACCATCTAAAGCATCAATACGTTCTTCCTTGGTATCGGGAATTTTATAACCAAACCGATCTTGTTGATACATTAAATAGCCATCCGTTCCCTTTAGCTCATCATCAAATTTAGCTTCAATACCAAGTTCACCATCAATAGAAGAATTAGTCTTACCATTTTTATCTATATATTCATTTGTTTTCGCATAACCTAAAATATAAGAAGCAAAATCACCATTTGGATAATATCTTTTATAACTTTCTTCAAAGTCAATTCCCGGTAAATTCAAAGCTTCAATCTCACTTTTTTTTAGTTCAGTTAAATTCTTGCCGACCGAACCAAACTCTATTTGATATTTCCCTTGATCCTTTCCTTTTTGCAGCATCTTTCTTAAGCTCTCTTCATCAGTCTCTAAGACTGGAGCCAAAGCTTCAGCCGTACCTTCGATATCCTTAACGTGATTTGTTTGGGTTTTCGTACTTCTTTCCTCATCTAAATAAGCTATCAAAGTATAAGAAGTAACATTTTGAGCCAAAACATTACCACTCATATCATAAATAGTTCCCCTTTTAGCTGTTAAAACTTTAGAAACAGTATTACGATTAGAAGCAAAAACCTTCATATTTCTTCCATTAATCGTTGGCGATAAAGCCAAAAAACAATAACGAACGAATAAAACTAAGATTAAAAACAAAAAAACAAGAAAGATTTTTCTTGGTGTTTTCCATTCAGCACTTTTTGTTTTATTCTTTGGCATTTAACCACCACCTTATTTATCTATAACAATTATATTATCATTATTATACGCTAGTCCCATTTCTTTGACAACTTTTTGAACATTTTCAAAAGATGTAAGCTCATTTACTTTCATAGTTAAACTTTCATTAGTCTTCTCTTGCTGATCAATATTATATTTCATCTCTTCAATACTCATTTTCATTTCTCCAATAGATGCCCCACAAAAAATTTTAAGCCCAAGCATAACGAAAAAAGCTAAAGTGGCATAACAGTATAGCATTCTCTCTCCTTTAGTAATTTTTGCTTTGTTTTTCTTTCTAGCCATATTATAAGCTCCTTTCTATTACTCTAAGCCTCGCACTTCTCGAACGGTTATTCTTTTCTATCTCTTCTTTAGTGGGTTTAATATTTGCAATTACCTTAAATTTTGGTTTATATTTATCAGGAATCACTGGTAATGATCTTAACTCTTTAGGTACTGTACTTACTTCATTAAATATTTGCTTACATATCTTATCTTCTAGTGAATGAAAAGTAATCACACATACTCTGCCGCCAATATTTATTAAATCTAAAGCATCTTTTAAGGCTTTTTCAAAAACATTTAATTCATTATTGACCTCTATTCTAATAGCTTGAAATACTTTTCTAGCCGGATGGCCTTTTCTTCTATATTTTAAAGGAACATTTTCTTTAATAATATTTGCAAGTTCTAAAGTGGTTTCAATATTTTTTTTGCCTCTTTCTCTTACAATTCCTTCAGCAATAGAAGAAGCATACTTCTCTTCGCCATATTCTTTGAATATTCTAATCAAATTTTCCTTTGAATAATCATTAACAATATCATAAGCCCTTAGCTTTTGATCTTGATTCATTCTCATATCTAAAAAAGCATCTTTATGAAAACTAAAACCTCTATAATCTTCGTCTAACTGTGGTGAAGAAACCCCTAAATCAAATAAAATTCCATCCACATTATCAGTTCTTTTTTTTATCTCTTCTTTCAGGTTAACAAAGTTAGTATTTATAATTTCATAGTTATCCCTAATAGCTTTTAATTTTTTGTCAGATTGAATAATCGCCTCTTTATCTTGATCAAAAGCATAAAGAAAACCATTTGGTATTTGCTTTAAAATCTGTGAACTATGTCCTGCATAACCCAAAGTACAATCCACAACAATACTTTTAGTATTTAAATTCAAATAATTAATACTCTCAGTTAATAGGACACTTTCATGCATGATTTTCCTCCTAATTTAAATTTTGTGAAAACAAGTTGTCGGCCATTTCTGAAAAATTATCTTCATTTTCAGCAATAAATTTATTCCATCTATTTTCACTCCATATTTCTAATCTATCACCAACCCCTATGACAATTGTATCTTTTGATAGATCAGCATATTTAATAAGTGGTGAGGAAATATTTATTCTACCTTGTTTATCAAAAGTTTGATCATTTGCTCCAGATAAGAAAAATCTCATAAAATTTCTAGCCTCTTTAACATTTGGAAGTCCTTGATAATGACTAATAATCTTTTCCCATGTTTCTCTCTTATAAACAAATAAACAACCATCTAAACCTCTAGTTATAATGAAATTATCACCTAATTCATATCTTATTTTTGCGGGTATAGTCAAACGCCCTTTTTCGTCAATCTTTTGATGGTATTCACCCATGAACATTTTATCACCCACTTTTCCCCACTTATTTTCACTTTATACCACTATTTTACTATCCAAATTCAAAAAAGTAAAGGAAAAATATATTATTTCTTTGTTTTTTTCTGTCAATTTTACAAAAAAAAATACCGTAATTTTACGATATTTTAATATGTGCTCAAAACATATGGATCTGCCCCTGTACCTGAACCAGATTTTATATAAGCGTGGGCAACATAATAACCTGCTGGTCTAACATTGAAAACTTTGTAAGTTTTAACTTCGGCTGACATAGGCACTCCATCATAACCACCCCACCCTATATAGCCAACTACAGCACCTTGAGTGTTTCCGCCATTAGCTGATGGAGTAGCTAATATTCCTTCACCATCACGCCATAACCAATTATTTCCACACTTACCATTCCTTGAATCTTGTAACGTCTTACAATTAGTATTACTACTAGCTTTTATATAATCACTCATATTTAATACGCCAAACGGCGAATTTTCGTTGGATAATGTCAAACTCTTTTCTGCCGCAATTGTTTGATTCAACGTTTGGCTAGGATTGGCATCATAATTTATATCTCCATAATACCAATTACGATGTGAATAAAAATAACGACTGGCTACACTATTTTTACTATTTAAATAATTTTCAAAATTTTTATTTATATAACTTCTTAATGTGGAATTATTCCATCTATGTGATGTCGAAGATGACCACTGCATATTAGTATACAAAACATAATTTCTCATTAATTTTAAGGTTCCATCAGGTTCTATGGCAACTATTCTAAAATGATCACCCCAATCATCTTCATCTACTGGAGTAGCATCTAGCTTCACATAATTATTTCCAACCATTCCTCTAAATATAAATCTATCTTTGGTAGTAGAGGCTTCATATGAATCGACATAGAGTCCTGCACCAGAACTTACTATTCCTTTATTTATTAAAGTGGTAGCCGCATTTCCTACTTTTGTAACTGTGTATGTTGCCGATTTTGTTTCTGTTCCATTGGATATTGTAGCAACCATTGTACCTATGGTGTTATAGTTATATGAAGCGGATTTAGTATTTGTAACTGTTACTTTTTCACTACTTGGAAGTAATGATCCCTGTGACTTGGTATGAGTATATGTACAAGTTATACCATTTTGTCCACACATCTGAGAAAAATTAGCTGTGACTGTTTTACTAGAAGCCCATCCATAGGTTGCACTTGTCGCATTACCTACATTTTTTATAGAAAAATTAATAGATAAATTACCTGTCGTTGTTGCACGTAAACTTGTTACAACTTTTCCAGTATTACTAGTTACTCTAACCATAATATTATAACTAGTAGAAGACTTTAAACTTGTAAATTTATATGTATTACTTGTACCTACGGTATATGTTTTACCACCATCTTTAGAATATTCATATTTGGCAATTCCACTTGTTGCTTGAGCATTAGCAACTACAGTTATACTGTTAGTTGTTGAGGTGGTTGATATGGTAACACTTACCGCATCTAATGTAGATTTAGATGTTAAGATTGTATTACTGCTTATATTATATTTGTCATTTGGATTACCCACTTTATTACTGCCATTATACCATCCATCTACTATGTACTCTTTATT
>CALVII010000002.1 GCA_944329465.1 uncultured Bacilli bacterium
TTAATGGAAGAACTTCAAAATATTAATGAAGAGGTTAGTCCAAATGAGATTTTGCTTGTTATTGATAGTATGATGGGACAAGATGCGGTTAATGTTATAACGGGTTTTAATGAAAGACTTCCTTTAACTGGAGCTGTTTTAACTAAATTGGATGGTGATACTAAAGGTGGAGCGGCTTTATCTATTAGACATTTAACCAATATTCCAATTAAGTTTATTGGTGTTTCTGAAAAAATGGATGGATTAGAGCCTTTTCATCCGGAAAGAATGGCTAATAGAATACTTGATATGGGTGACTTAATGAGTATGATTGAAAAAGCCGAAGGAGTTTTTGATGAAGAAGAAGCTTTAGAGACTGCAAAGAAATTACAAAAAGGTAAATTTGATTTAGAGGATTTTTTAAATCAATTACATCAAGTTAAGAAATTAGGACCACTTGAAAATTTAATAAAGTTAATTCCTGGAGCAAAAAAAATGGGACTTAATAATGTAAGTATAGATCCTAAACAGATGGCTCATATTGAGGCGATTATTTTATCAATGACTTTAGAAGAGAGAAGAAATCCCGATGTATTAAAAGCCAGTAGAAAAAGAAGGATTGCTAGTGGTAGTGGAAGAAGTGTAGAAGAGGTTAACAAGCTTTTAAAACAATTTGAACAAATGAAAGTTATGGTTAAAAAAATGCAGAGTGGAAATTTTAAAATGCCTTTTTAAAACACTAAATTTTATGGTTTAATCCATTTTTAGTGTTTTTTTTAATTTAAAAAAGGAAAAGTGGCAAAAAAAATCGTATGTTTTATATAGAGGGATATCTCAAAGAAAGGAGGCATATATGCCACAATTAGTAAATATAGAAAAAATTGATATAAGAAAAAATCCAGATACATTAATGAACTCAATGTTCGATCCAATATTTAAATCCATTGTTCAAAATCCTGATTTTAAAAAATTACTTTCCTTAATTATAAGTCATGTAACGGTATTCTCTCCTAGTTATATTTATGAAAACTTAGTGTTTGCTAATACAGAACTTCCAGTAGAAAATTATAAAGAGAGGAAAAAAATAACTGATATAATAATTAAAGTGGAAGGAACAATTATTAATATAGAAGCAAATAGGAGTGCAGAAGCAAGCATGGTAGCTAAAAACAATCTATATCATCACAAAATAGCATATGATAGATACCTATCAGGAGTTTTAGTAGATAATAGCGAAGTATTACAGTTAAATTTTAATGTTATTAATAGATTTGATGATAGGTTATTTATTGAATTTAGTATGAAAGATGAAACAGGAAGATTTACTGATGAAGAAAATTTTAAAAGAATACACATAAATATGGTCAAACCTTTAGAAAAATATTATAATGGTGGTAAAGAAAGTTTATCTAAGTTAGAAAAAATATTAGTAATGTTTCAAATAACTAGTAGAAAAAAACTTAGAGATATTTCTAAAGGAGATGAAGAGTTAGAAAATATGGCAAAGATAATTGAGGATTTAAATGAAGATGAAAATATTATAGGATTATATGACAAAGACAAGATGGATGAGTGGATGAGAAAAATTGATCATGCTGAGGCAATTAAAAAAGGACATGCTGAAGGATTAGAACAAGGATTAGAACAAGGATTAGAACAAGGTTCAAATGAAAAAGCATTAGAAATAGCTAAGAAAATGTTAGATTCAGATATGAATATATCAGATATTTCTAAATTTACAGGTTTAAGCGAAAGCAAAGTTGAAAAGTTAAAAGCTGAGAATAAATAATTCTTGGCTTTTAATATATTAAAAAACAATGGCTTAAAAACCATTGTTATTGAATTTATTACAGCAACATCCTGGATCGTTATTGATAATTTGATTTTCTTCAGAACAAGTGTATTCAGGAGTATAAGTATGATTATAAATATGTTTGTTAATTACATGAGTATGAATTGGACACACATGTTTTACCTCGTGACAAAATTCTTTTTCAATACAATTAGTAATAACTGGTTCCATAATTGGACAGTTTGGCTCTGGACGGCAACAGTTATCTATTGGTCCTGTAAAGCCCATGTTCTTTTTAAACATTTTTCTTTCCCCCTTATCTAGTTTATGATATGAAATAAATATTTTTATGAATATGGCAAATGTTTAGAATATTGACATTTATAATGTTTGTGGTAATATATATTCGAACTTTGGAGGAGATTTAAATGAAATTTAGTTTAGAGGAAAAGAAAGCTATATGTGCTTTGTTTGATAAGTGTGATGTTGCTATGCTTAAAATTAGTATACATGATGGAGTTAAACATATTGATAAGGTTTATTTAGATGGAAAATATTATGATATTCCTAGTGAAGATTTAGGTATTAAAATATCTTTTGTTAATGGTGCTGTTGATTTAATAAGAGAGAAAGGAAATATTTCAAAATTAGATAAAGATGAAAGAAATTTTGTGATTAGAAATCATCCAGCTTGGATAATGCTTAGGGATTGTTTTGATTTAAATGGTGAATTAGACCATAGCTTATGTGGTGTGGTTAGAACCAATCAAAAGAAACCTTATGAAGTGTGGGCTCAAGATTTTTGCGATTCGGTCGGTGACAAAAAGTATTATCCTAAGAAGAATATGAAATCTTTATTAGTTACTTATAGTGAGTTTGCTAGAATACATAATTCTGATAGTGAAAGAGTTAGATTTCCTATTAAAAGAGATTTAGCTACATCCTTTCCTAAAGGTGTAAAGGCTTTATATAGAGGTTTTTTTGAAGCAATTAGAATTATGGCTTTGGATGATGATAATTTTAAATTAGAACTTAATAAATTTGGTTATCCAGAGGTTTATTATAATCAAGGTAATCAATGGATAAAAATCGATGTTGGAACTGACGAAGGCTTAGAAAAATTATCTAGTTTATCTAAGTCGCCTTATGAGAAGATAAAACCTGTTAAAGAGACTAAAGTTAAGAAAAAAAGGCCCACTAAGGGTAAAAAGAAAAAATAATAAAAATCAAGGGTCTAGATGAACTTACTTTGTTTGCCCTTGATTTTTTGTTTGATGTCTACTATTTGGGGTTCACATCATTTAGCATTTTATTTTATTATATATTTCTTCTGGAGATAGCTTTTTTCCTTCTTCTTTATATTGTGGTTTTAGGTGAAGATGAAAGTGTTTAACTTCTTGTTTTAATCCATTGTTTTGTACTAGAGTTAAACCATCTATATTTAATTTGTCTTTTAATAGTTGGTTTATTTTTCTAGCGACATCCATAATATGTATTAAAGTATCATTATCGATGTCAAATAAATCTTGATAATGTTTTTTAGGAATAATTAAAGTATGTCCATTGACATCGGGATTTACATCTAAAAACACTTTAACTACATCATCTTCATATAAAGTGTATGAAGGAATTTCTCCATTTACAATTTTACAAAATATACAATTCATTTTTATCACCCATAATTATTCTATCATATTATGGGTAATTTTAGTTATTTTATACAAAAAGATTAAAAAAAATGTTAAAATATAGAAAGGTGATTAGGAATGAATATTTTAAAAATAGAAAATTTAACAGTTGAAATAGGTGGTAAAACTATTTTAAAAGATTTTAATTTAGAGATTAAATCAGGGGAAATTCATGCAATTATGGGTCCAAACGGTACTGGAAAGTCTACCTTAACTAAGGTTATTATGGGAGATACTAATTATAAGATTATTAAAGGAAAAATTATTTATAATGGTAAGGTTATTAATAAGATGCCGGTAAATGAAAGAGCAAAATTAGGAATATTTTTAGGAATGCAAATGCCGGTAGCTATTGAAGGAGTTAGTAATGCGGATTTTTTAAGAAGTGCTTTAAGGACTAAAGAAGGAGATAATTTTAAATTACTTTCTTTTATTAAAGAAGTTGAAGAATTAACTAAAAAATTACATATGGATAGCGAAATGATTCATAGAGGTATTAACGATGGTTTTTCTGGTGGAGAGAGGAAGAAAAATGAGATTTTACAGATGAATATTTTAAAACCAAATATAGTTTTACTTGACGAGATTGATTCTGGTCTTGATGTCGATAGTTTAAAATTAGTTGGGGAAAGTGTGATGGATTATTATAAGGATAAAAAACCAGCTGTTTTACTAGTTACTCACTATCAAAGACTTTTAGATTATATTAAACCTGATTTTATACATATTATGAAAGATGGACATATTGTGTTAAGTGGTGATAAAAGTTTAGCTTTGAAGATTGAAAAAGAAGGTTATGACAAATTAGTAGGCGATATTTATGAATAAGATTATTATAAATGGTGAGGATATAAAAATTGAAGGTAACAGTGATATAGAAATCAGTATAGGAGAGGCCAGTAAATTTTTAAATGTTCAAAGTGTGAAGATTAAGATTATAAAAAATACTGATATAATTATCGAAGCTAGTGAGGTCGATATTAAACTTGATTTTTATATAAATGTTTTAAAAGACATCAAAGCTAATATTTATGAATATAAGCACGATGGTGATTATAAGTTTCAATATAAGTATTATTTAGAAGAAAATAGTCATTTGAATGTGGAGAAAATTTGTGATGGAAAAAATATTAAAGAAATGACTGTTATTAATTTAAACGGAGAAAATGCGATAGCTAATTTTAATTTAAAGACTATTTGTAAATCTTTAGAAAAATATAATTTTTTGGTTTATCATAATGCGAAAAATACGGTTAGTAACATATTAAATAATGGGGTTAATATTTTAGATGGTAAGTTAGAATTTAATGTTTCAGGTTTTGTTTTAAATGGAATGACAGGTTGTAATATTGATCAAAAAGCAAGAATTATAAACATGACAGAAAACAGTTGTATTATAAAACCTAATTTATTTATTGATGAAGAGGATGTTATAGCTAATCACAGTGCTTTAATTGGAACATTTTCTTTTGAGGAAGTTTTTTATTTGATGAGTAGAGGAATTTCTAAAAAAGAGACCTTGAATTTACTTACTAAAGGTTTTCTTTTGAAAGGAATTACATATTATAAGGAGATTTTAAAGGAGATTATTAATGAGTATTGGAGGTGATGGTATGCATCGTGAAGATTTTAATATTTTGAATACGGGAATTATATATTTTGATAATGGGGCAACGACATTAAAGCCTAAGATTTTGGGTGAAGCTATTTCCGATTATTATAATAATTATAGTTCAAACGCTCATAGGGGAGATTATGCTTTGAGTATAAAAGCTAGTGGAAAATATGAAGAAACAAGATATTTGGTTAAAGATTTAATTAATGCGAAAAATGTTTCAGAAATTGCATTTACTAGTGGGGCAACAGATTCAATTAATAAAATAGTGTTTGGCTATTTTGCAAATGTCCTTAATGAAGGCGATGAGGTTTTACTTACTAAAAGTGAACACGCTTCTAATTTACTCCCTTGGTTTGAATTAGCTGATAGACTTAAGTTAAAAATTAAATATATTGAGTTAGACGATAATCATGAGGTTTTGATAGAAAATGTTCGAAAAACGGTTACCAATAAAACTAAAGTTATTTCGATTGCTCATGTAAGCAATGTAGTTGGTGATGTTAGGCCAATAAAGGAGATTATTGAATTTGCTCATAAAAATGATGTTTTAGTTTTAGTAGATGGAGCTCAAAGTGTACCACATATGAAAGTAGATGTTCAAGATTTAGATATAGATTTTTTAACTTTTTCAGCTCATAAGATGTGTGGTCCTACAGGTGTTGGTGTTTTATATGGTAAGGAAGAGCTTTTAAATGATATTAAACCTATTATATTTGGTGGTGGAATGAATGCAGATTTTAGTACGGATGGAACGAGAATTTATAAGACCATGCCAGATAGATTAGAGGCTGGTACGCCCAATATAGCTGGGGTTATTGGGTTTGGATATATTATTAAATATTTGATGGATATAGGTTTTGATAATATACATAAATACGAGCTATATCTTAAGGATTATTTGGTTAGTAGGTTAAAGGAGATTAAAGAGATTACTATTTATAATAGTTCTAGTCAAAGTGGAATTGTGACGATTAATTATGATGGTATTTTTCCGCAAGATTTATCTATTTATTTAGATAAATACAATATATGTACAAGAGCGGGTAATCACTGTGCGAAAATACTTAAGGATGAAATCCATATAAAAAATACTTGTAGAATTAGTTTATATTTTTATAACTCCAAAGAGGAAATCGATAAGTTAATTTTAGCTTTAAAAAATCCAAATATTAAAAAGGAAATTATCTGATTTCCTTTTTAATTTGACATTTATTTTAATAATGGTATTATATACACTTAAGAAAGAGGGAATATTATGTTTGGAATTGTGTCTAATGGAAGCATGGATAAGGATTTATTTAATGAAGAATATAAAGAAAATAAAGAGATTATTGAAAATCTAATATTTTATATGGAAAAATCTCCTAATATGATTGATTTGAAATTAGAGGAACTTGGTTATGATCAGATTGTTAAGTTACTTAGATTTTTAAATAATTGTAAAGTAAATTATACGACAATTTATTTAACAACATTTTTAGAAGGATATATTGCAAAAAAAGAAGATGAATTATTTTTAGATTTGTATGTGGCTTATCAAGATGGTAGTGTGGATACTTGGATTAATAGTAGAAATTTATCAGAGTTAAAAGCTTTAATGGATGGTATTCAAAATGATTCTAGTTTTGAATTTATCTTTCCTGATTTATACACAACTGTTTCTAAAAGGATTAAATAATCTTTTTGTTATTTGCATAAAATTCATGTATAATGGAAATGGTGATTATGATGAAGAAAAGTGTTTTAGTGTGTAATCCTAATAGTGGTAAAAATAATAAAGAAATTTTAGTTAAAAAATTTGAAACTATTTTAAATGAATATGGTTATGATGTAGAAGTTATTTTTACTAAATATGCAGGTCATGCGAAGAAAATAATTGTAGATTTATCAAATGATATTGATTTGGTTATTTCATTAGGTGGTGATGGTACATTTAATGAGATTGTAACCGGTAATTTAAAGCGTGATCACAAACTATTACTTACACATATACCACTTGGAACGACTAATGATTTAGGGGCAACATTTGGAATGGGTAAAAATCCAGTTAACAATTTAAAAATGATTTTAGAAGGAACAGTAAAGGAATTAGATATTTGCACGATTAATGATGTGCCTTTTGTTTATGTGGCTGGCCTTGGTAAGTTTACGGATGTAGCTTATGATACGCCTAGAAATTTAAAAGAAAAATTGGGTTATTTTGCTTATATGATTAACGCTTTAAAATCTTTTAATCAAAAAACCCATTTGTTTGAAATGAGTTATACAGCTAATGGTGAAACATATACGGGTCTTTATTCTTTTGCTTTGATTTGTAATGCAAGTAGAATGGGTGGTTTGGAAATTTTACAGGATGTAAAGATGAACGACGGTAAGTTTGAAGTGTTGCTTTCTAATATTACAACTAAAAAAGATATTATCAGAAGTTTATATTTACTTAAAACAAGCGATATTACTAAAGTTCCAGGTTTTTATTTTTTTAGAACTGATAATTTAAAGATTAAATTGAAAGAGAGTCCTAAGAAAAGTTTTTGTATAGATGGTGAGATGCTTAAGACTAAAACTAAGGATTATGAAATTAAGATTGTTAAAGGAATAAAAATGTTACTTCCTAATAAGGAACTTGCTAAAATATTTATTTGAGTTATAAGTGGCAAATTGCTTTTTATAGCTTTTTTTGTTATAATTATTACGGCTTTTAAACACTTTAGAAAGGAGATAAAATGAGTAAAATAAAAATATTTGCTCTCGGTGGATTAAATGAAGATGGAAAAAATATGTATGTCGTAGAGGTCGATCATGATATATTTATATTTGATGCGGGATTAAAATACGCCGATGATAAAATGCTTGGAGTAGATTATATTATTCCAAATTATGATTATATTAAGAAAAATAGAAAAAACATTAAGGGTATATTTATTACACATGGTCATTATGATAACATGGGAGCTTTATCAGAAATTTTAAAAGAAGTTCCTGATTTACCAATATATGGAACATCATTTACGATGGAAATTATTAAAGATGATCTTTTAGCGGATAATTTGAATGTTAAAAACTTAAGGGTTATAAAACCTCATAGAAAAATTAATTTTGGAAAAAACAGTGTTTTTCCAATTTCTTTAACGCATATGATTCCTGATAATGTTGGTTATGTTTTATATACGCCAGATGGAGCTATTTTCTATACTGGTAACTTTGTATTTGACTCGACGATGCTTGGGGCTTATAAGACAGATATTGGTAAACTTGCCTATGTTGGTAAACAAGGTGTTTTATGTTTACTTTCTGAGTCATTATATGCGGATAAACAAGGTTTTACTTCGCCTAATCATCGCACTAGTAAAGCAATTAGAGAAGTAATAAATAATACGGAAGGACGAATTTTATACAATATTTATCAAGCTCAACTTTATAGAATTCAGGAGTTATTTAACGAAATTAATAATACTGATCGTAATGTGGTTATTATGGGTAAAAATTTAGAAAGTGTTATTTTAAAAGCTATTGATAAAGATTATGTTAAATTTGATAAAAAAAGAATTTTACCAATTAATCATGTTAGAGATGAGAAAGTGGTTGTTATTATATCTGACGAAAGAGAAAGACCTTTTTCTAATTTGAAGAGAATTGTTAGAGGATATGATAAGTTTATGACAGTCACAGCAGAAGATACGGTAATATTTGCTTCACCAATTGAGGACGGTATGGAAAGAACAGCGACTAAGATATTAGATGGTTTAGCTAGAGTTGGAGCAAATGTTGTAGAGCTTTCTAAGAAAAAATATTTATCACACCATGCTTCTTCTGAGGATTTGATGCTTATGATAGATTTAATGCAGCCAAAGTATTATATGCCGGTAATAGGTGAATATCGTCAACAAGTGGCTAATTTTAATGTGGCTAAAGAAGTTGGTATGGATGAAGATCATATTTTGCTTCGTTTAAATGGTGAGGTTGCTTATTTTGAAAACGGTAAACTTATAGATAACGGTATGAAGGTACCAGTTGACGATATTTTAATTGATGGTTTAGCGGCTGGAGATGTTGGAGAACTTGTACTTAAAGACCGCGAACTTTTGAGTGATAGTGGTATTGTTATTATAACAGCTACTATTTCTAAGGAAACTAAGGAAATTTTAGCAGGTCCTGAGGTTTTAACTAGAGGATTTATATTTGTCCGTGATAATATTAACTTGATTAAGGATGCGGAGAAAATAGCAACCGATGTTATTCGTGAAAACACTAAAACAAATTATGTTGATTTTGCTAAAGTTAAACTTGGAATTAGAGATAAGGTTGGAAAATATTTTTATGAGCAAACCGAGTGCAAACCAATGATTTTAATTGTTATTGGTGAAGTATAGCTAGTTTAAGACTAGCTTTTTCTTTTGATTTATGGTATTATCTTCCCTGGGAAGTGATAAGTATGTTGATGCCACATTTAGCTGAAGCTAAAAAAAGAACGAAAAATAAAGTGATGATTAAAAAGTATGAAATAAAAGACGAATTTAAAAAATTAGGTTTAGGAAAGACTTATTTTATTAAGACTTATGGGTGTCAGATGAATGTTCATGATTCAGAGAATATAAAAGCTATTTTAGAACAAATGGGATTTAAAGAAGTTTCTTCTATGGATCAAGCCGATTTAGTTTTACTTAATACTTGTGCGATTAGAGAAAATGCTCATAATAAAGTGTTTGGAATGATTGGTAGGCTTAAACATATGAAGGAAGAAAAGCCAAATATTATTACAGGTATTTGTGGTTGTATGGCTCAAGAAGAGGTTGTAGTTAATGAAATTTTAGATAAATATCGTTTTTTAGATATTGTATTTGGAACTCATAATATAAATGAATTACCAATGATATTGGCTAAAGCGATGCATCAAAATAAAATAGAAGTCGATGTTAAAACTATCGAAGGTGATATTATCGAGAATATGCCGGTTAAAAGGGATAGTAAATATAAAGCATGGGTTAATATCATGTATGGCTGTGATAAGTTTTGTACATATTGTATAGTTCCTTATACTAGAGGAAAACAAAGAAGTAGAAGGTTTGAAGATATTATAAATGAAGTTGAATCTTTGAAAAAAGATGGTTATAAAGAAGTTACTTTACTTGGTCAAAATGTTAATGCGTATGGCAAGGATTTAGGATTAGATTATGATATGAGTGATTTATTAGAAGGTGTGGCTAATACGGGAATTGAAAGAGTTCGTTTCGTAACTTCACACCCTTGGGATTTTACAGATAAAATGATTGAAGTTATTGGAAAATATCCTAATATTATGCCGTATATTCATTTACCTTTACAATCTGGTTCTGATAGAATACTTAAACTTATGGGAAGAAAATATACCAAAGAAAGTTATTTAGAATTATTTGATAAGATAAAAAAAACGGTGCCTAATGCGTCTATTACGACGGATATTATTGTAGGTTTTCCTGGTGAGACGGAAGAGGATTTTTTAGAAACTTTAGATGTAGTTAATAGATGTAAGTATGATTCAGCATTTACATTTATATTTTCACCTAGAGAAGGTACTCCGGCAGCTAAAATGAAAGATGATACACCACTTTCTGTTAAAGAAGAGAGATTACATAGGTTAAATGAGACTGTTAATAAATATGCTTTAGAGGCCAACCAGAAGTATTTAGGTAAGGTAGTGTCTGTGTTACTAGAAAATGTGAGTGAGAAAGATGAAGGTATGCTTGCGGGATATACAGATACTATGAAACTTGTCAATGTGAAAGCACCTAAAGATATGCTTGGTAAAATTGTAGATGTTAAAATAACTGATGTTAAAACATGGAGTATGGATGGAGAGATAGCTTAGGTTATCTTTTTTGTTTATCATTTGAAAAAATGGGTTTATAAGGAGTTATGAATGAATTTATTTTTGAAAAAATTTAAAAAAGCGGTATTTTATTTAGAAAAAATAAAATTTAAATTTGCTGATAAGTTTCATTTAAATGATTATGCGATTAAAAGATTAGAAAAACAGTATAAACATTTGCTTGCAAAAGCTAAAAGTGAGGATGAAAAGAAGAAAATTAATTCTTATTATAAGTATAGATTAATGTTATTAAAAAAAGAAAGTAACCGTGGGGAAAATATTAATTATCATTTTAATAAAGATAATCCATTAGAAACATTATATTGGCTTAATATCAACAAAAATATTCATACTAAAGGATTGAAGCACAATCTTATAAAATTACTAATTGAAATTTTATTATTAGTTTTATCTATGAATGATTTGTTTGGAACATTTGAAAGTATAGTTAATGTTTTATCTATTTTAGGTTTAGTAAAAGAAAGTATTTCTATGTGTATAAATGGTAGCTGTATTATGCTTCAAAATTATAATATAGATAGAGTAGAAAAATATATTGCGGGTCCTTATCAAAAAAGAAAAGAAAAAATAGAAAGGAAAGCAGTAGAGTATGTACCACTTACGGAAGTTACTTCTAAAGTTATAGATAAAAGTGATGGTTTACCAACACCTAGCGAAATGCTTGCAAGTTTAACGACTGATGAACAAAAAGAATTGTTTTTGAAATTAGTTAGGCAAGAACTTAAATATAGAAAAAGAAAAGAAGAAACTAGTAAGGTTAAAATTCTTTCAAAGTAAGATATAGCTATTTGTGTTATATCTTTTTTTTCTTGAAAAAAATTCATTATTTTGGTATTATTGTTTTAAAGAGTAGGAGATAAGTATATGAAAGATACTGAAAACAAAATAAAAGAATTTGTTAAAAGGGTAGAAGATAGGACTAATGATGCACTTGAAGATTCTTTGATGGATGAGGATGCGAAGACGGAAAATTTTGATGTTAATTATACTGATATAGTTCATAATAGTGCGAAAGCCAAAATGTCTAAGTTACCTTGGCTTATTTCGATATTTTTGATTTTGGTGATTGCAATAATGTTTTGTTTGACTTTTTTCAGTAGTAATCCTAAGACCTTATTTACACAAACTGTCGATGGTTTATTTGATTATTTAGAGGAAAATATCAACGATAATGTTTATGATATTATGGATGGTAATATTAATTTGGATTATACTATTAAGACCAGTGGTGAAGATTCTGATATATATAGTGAACTTAGTAAGGTTGATTTTGATGCGGATTATGTTAAAGATAATGCGGGTGGACAAAGTTATATTGATTTGAATACAACTTATGATGGTGAAGAGTTTGTGAAGGCGATTATATATGGTGATGGGGATAGTACTTATGTTTATTCTCCTAGTGCTTCTGATAAATATATAAAATTAGATGGTAATAGACTAAGTTATTTAATGAATGGTAGTGATATTAAAGTTATTTCAAACGGTTTAAATCAAGCTATTGATAAGGTTATTGCTGGTGAAAAAATATATGGTTCTAAAGAAAATTTAGATATCGACGGTGAAGTTATAAAAAGTTATAAGGTAAAACTTGTTATCAATAATAAAAATAGAAACAGGGTGGCTGAGACTTTTATTAATACACTTAAAGCTAATGAAGAGTTAGTTGGTGTTTTAGCTAAAATGAAGGGTGTAGATAATAAAGATATTAGAAATTCTTTTGATAATTATCTATCTAGAATTAAGGAAAATTTGAAAAAAAGTGAAAAATTAGAAATAGCTTTTTATGTGGACGATAAAACAAAAGAGTTTATTAAAACTGAAATTTTAAGTAAACTTGGTAATGTTAGTGTGACTAAAAAAATTAATAATAAGTTTACATATATTATTTCAGTAACTAGTGAAGGCACTTTAACGACAGGAGAATTCGCATTTACAGTGAATGACAATAAAACCAAGTATACTTATAATTTATATTATAAAAAAACTAAGGATGACGAGGTTTTGGCAGAAAGTAATTTTGATTTAAAGTATACAAGTAAGCAAGCCGATAGATTTGAAAAGGTAGATGTAAGTGATAATATATCTTGGTCTTCAGTTAACGATTTAGAAAGATTAGGAATTTATACTAAGATAATGTCTGATGTCCGTTTAAGTAAGTTTTTACCAATAATACAAAAAGTAGTTTAAGCTACTTTTTTTTGTGTACTTTTTTAGGTGAAATGCATATCTTAAAGTGAGGGGTGATAAAGTGGCATCATATAAAGAAATAGTAACCAAGGCAATTATTGGTAAAGGTAAGAAACATTTTAAAAACAGTTATACAATAGAGGCGGATAATAAACCGACGACAGTTTTGGGATGTTGGGTAATTAATCATAATTTTAAAGGTTATAAATCTGGTGATAAAGTTGGGGTTGATGGATCTTTTGATATAAATATTTGGTATTCTTATGACGAAGATAGTAAGACGGCGGTTATTAATAAGAAGATTGAGTATAATGATTTATTTAATGTAAAATTAAAAGAGAATGCCGATTTATCTGGTGATACCGATATAATTGTAAGAAGTTTAAAACAGCCGACATGTTCAGGGGTGAATATTCAAGATGATAGTATGATATCATTTAATATTGAGAAAGAACTTGGCGTAGAAATTGTTGGGGAGACTAAAGTTAAAATTGCCGTTGAGGATGACGAAGAGCCTTGGGATGAAATAGTCGATGACATTGACGAGGATACTTTAAAAGAAATTGACGAAAAAGTGTCAGAAGATTATTTAAAATAGTGCGAAAAGCGCACTTTTTTGATATACTTTTGTTAGGGTGATACTTATGGGTAAGATATATTTAATTAGACATGCCTTTACACCGGCTAATAATGCAAGTTATAATAATCAAGAGGGTTTATGGCAGATTGCTTTAGATAAGGATATGCCTATTGAAAGAGAGTATGGAATAAAGCAAGCTTTGGAATTAGGTGAATATTTAAATAATTTGAATGGTAAAATTCTAATAATTGCTAGTCCGTATTTAAGAGTGCGTCAAACACTTAAATATGCTTTATCTAAAATGCAAGGTAATTATGAAATTAGGGTAACTGACGAACTTCATGAGTTTTCATCAGGTGTACATTATGCTCATACAATAGACGAGGTTCTTAGAATGTATCCTTCTAGTAAAAAATATTTTGAAGAAGCTAAAAAAGATTTAGAAAATGCGGTATATACGGGTGGTGAAAGTAGAAACAATGTTAAGAAGAGGGTTAAAAGAATTGCATTAGAAATAGAAAAATTAGCTTTAGAATATGATTGTGTTTTAGTTTTTGGACATGGAACAGTTAATCATTATATATATTATTGGCTTACGGGTGAGTATATAGATCATGATATGAAAAATTGTGAGGTGTTTTCGGTTAATGATAAAAAGAGTTTGTTTGTACCTATAACTTTTGTGCCTAAAGGATTTATTGTTGATATAGATAGTTATAAACAATAAAACTCTGTTAACAAAAAAAGGTTGACACTATATTATTTTTATGATAGAATTATTTACAGAAATGGAGGGATATTATGGCAGTTAAATTAAGACTTTTAAGAATGGGAGCAAAAAGAAAACCATTTTACCGTATTGTGGCGGCTGATTCAAGAGTAAAAAGAGATGGTAAGTATATCGAATTAGTTGGTACTTATAATCCTATTACTGAACCGGCTGAAATTAATATTAAAGAAGATGTAGCTTTAAAATGGCTTCAAAATGGAGCTATTCCTACTGATACAGTTAAAAGTTTATTTAATAAAAAAGGAATTAATAAAAAATTCCACGAAATGAAATTTTCTAAAGAAAGTAAATAATTATGCAGTTAGGTAGTTTAACGGAATTTTTAGTTAAAAGTTTAGTTAAAAATCCAGATATGGTATCAGTAAAGGTTTTTGATGATGAAGATAAAATTACAATTGAAGTTTTAGTAAGTAGCGAAGATATGGGAAGAGTAATTGGTAAAAAGGGAATGATAGCGTCTTCTATTAGGACAATTGTTCAAGCTAGTAGTTATTTGAACCATGAAAAACATGCAGTTATTAATATAGATTCTTTTTAGAATTTTGTAAAAAGATGTCAATTTAGATTTGATATCTTTTTTTTGACGTGTAATGTTGATTATTTGTGGTAAAGTATTTATAGGTGGTATAATGCTTTTTAGTGTTTTGACTTTTATTATGCTTTTTTTAAGTATTTGTGTTAAATCTAGAAAAATGTCTTTAAATTTTCAATCATTGAGTTGTTTATTTGAGTCTTTTTATGGTTTTACTATTGGGGCTTTAACTGGTGCAGTACTTAGTTTTATTAACTTTATTAGGTCGACGCTTTTTTGCCATAGAGAGAAGTTTAATAAAAATCTTTATTTTTTCTTGTTGATGTTTTTTGAATTTTTGGTTTGTTTAAACTGTGTTTTAACTTGGGGTGGAATGATATCTTTTTTGCCAACGATTGGCTCAATTATTAGAGTTTACTGTTTATGGCAAAGTGATATGAAACTAATTAGGTTATCTGGCATGTCAACGGCTATTACATATGGTTTGTATTATGCTTATTTTGGTGCTTCTTTTTTGATTTTGGGTTATATTTTATTGTTTGTTATTAGTGCTTTTTCGTTTCTAGAAAAGGATTTAAAATTATTTGAATTTAATGGATTACATTTGAATAAAAATAGTTGATGTGTTATATTAATGATGGAGGAGCTTATGAAAAAAGGATTTACACTTATTGAATTGTTGGCAGTTATTGCTATTTTGGGAGTTATTTTATTAATTGTTATGCCTAGTGTGACAGGAATTTTAAGTAGAACGCAGGGCAGACTTAATAACGAACAAAAAACTGCGATTTTGAATGCGGCTAGGCAGTGGGGAACGACTAATTTAGCTGAGACTGATGGTAAAATTTATTATAATGGAAGTGAAAAGAAATATGTCACTATTAAAGAATTACAAGATTCAGGTTATTTAGAGGATAAAACTATTAAAGATATGACTGATAAAGGTGATGTGTCTAAAGATACTAAAATATGTATCAACTATAAAGATTATCAGTATGTCTATGAATATGATGGAGAGTGTTAGAGATGAAAAAAGGATTTACATTAATTGAGTTACTGGTGGTAATTGCTTTACTTGGAATAATTGCAGTTTTAGTGACAAGTTCGGTTATTGGTATTATGAATGATTCGAAATCTTCACTTTCTAGTACCCAAAAAAATACTTTAGAAAATGCAGCTGAAAAGTGGGGAACTATTAATGCTGATAAAATGCCATATAATGATGGTGATCATATAGATGTGGATATTGAGGATTTAGCTAATGAAGGTTTTATAGATAGTTCTGATTTGGAAGATCCTAAGACAGGAAAAAATTTATGTGGTGTTATTAGAATAAGTTATAAGGCTTCTAATAATCAATATAGTTATGAATTTGTAGAAGAGGACTGCTGAGGTGGTCTTTTTTGTTATAAAAAATAATTTTTGACATATTTTTTAATAGGGGCGATGTTTATGAAGAAGATTATGATGGTTATACTTTTAATTTTATTTAATTTTGGATTTGTGTTTAAGGTTAATGCAGAGGATTTAAAACTAGCTGAGAATGCTAAATCGGCTATATTAATTGAGGCTAGTACTGGTAAAATTTTATTTGAAAAAAATGCCGATGAAAAATTACATCCAGCTAGTATGACTAAAATGATGAGTATGCTTCTAATTATTGAGGCTATTGAAAACGGAGTAATTAAATGGGATCAGATAGTTACGGTTAGTGAGAATGCTTCTAGTATGGGTGGAAGTCAGATTTTACTTGAAACTGGTGAGAAAATGAGCGTTCGTGATTTGTTTAAAGGGGTGGCAATTGCTTCTGGAAACGATGCGGTTGTTGCTTTAGCCGAAGCGGTAGCTGGAAACGTTAATAATTTTGTCAGCATGATGAATAAAAGAGCAAGCGAGCTGGGGCTTACTAATACTAATTTTAAAAATCCACACGGGTTAGATGATGCGAATCATTATTCTAGTAGTAGAGATATGTCATTGATTGCTAGAGAACTTGTTAAACACAAAGAAGTTTTAGAATATACTAAAATTTATGAGGATTATCTTAGAGAAAACACCGATAGAAAAATATGGCTAGTTAATACAAATAGATTAGTTAGATTTTATGATGGGGTTGATGGATTAAAAACTGGTTATACAGAGGATGCTGGCTACTGTATGACGGCAACGGCTGAAAAGAATGGTATGCGAATTATTGCGGTAGTTATGGGCGAAGAGACGAGTAAAATTAGAAATCAAGAAGTTAGTGAGATGTTAGATTATGCTTTTGCTCAATATAAAGTTATCAATATGCTTAAAAGCAAAGATGCACTTGGTAAATATAGAGTAGAAAATGGTAAGGAAGAATATGTAAAAGTTATGCCTAAAGGTGAGGCTACAGTTGTTAAAAAGAAAAGTGAGAAAGATGGGAAATTTAGTTATGATATTAAGATAAATTCCTTAAAAGCTCCTTTAAAAGTTGGTGATAATGTGGGGGAAATTATAATTAAAGAAAATGACAACAATGTAATGACTTTAAAATTAACTGTCGATAGGAATGTAGAAAAAGCGAATTTTATAGATTTGTTTTTAAGAAATGTAAAGGATATGATTATTGGCAATATGAGTTTAAAATAACTTATATTGTTTTTTTGTGGTAAAATTATAATAAGAGGTGATAGTTTGAAAAATGAAAAAGCAGTTATGATTATATATGCATGTATGAAAATAATTAGTTTGTTTTTGGGTCCGTTTTTGGTTGCATATTTTGTGAGTGTTTCTTTGGAAAACATATATAGTTTATCTGTTTTTAATATATTTAATTATTTGTTTTTATGTTTGTTTGGTATGATTACAGGATATGTTATTGAAAAGAAAGGAACACTTTGTGTTTTTAGAATAGGGATTATAATGCGATGTTTATGTGTTTTATTAATCATGGGATTAGGTATTAATATTACTACAAATTATGGGGTGTTATCATTTGTTTATGGTTTTTCTTCTATGTTTTTAAATTTACCTTTTAATTTATATCATACTGAGGTAGTTCAAAACGTTGAAAGAGCTTCTTTTGAATTTAAATTAAATATTATTAAAATTTTTATTTCTGTTTTTATTCCGGTTTTGTTAGGTTTTTTAATTTCTAGTACTAATTATCAACTTACGGCTTCAGTTATATTGATATTTTCTATTATTCAGATTATAGCTTCTTTTTATTTAAAGCCTCTTCCAAAATCTGATAGGGTTTATGATTTATTTGGTTTTTTAAAAAAATCTTTGAAAGATAAGCAAAAAAGAGAAATGCTTTATGTAGAGTTTTTAAATGGTTTGATTTTTTCTGATGGGGTTTTAGGAACCATTATAACTATTTTAATCATGATTTCTTTTAAATCCGAATTTCATTTAGGGGTTATTAATTCTTTTGTATCGTTTATTAGTTTAATTTTCTTATTTATTTATTCAAAATATTATAAAGGAAAAGATGATAAAAAGATAATATTATGGTCTGGAATTTTTCTTTTTATAAGTATGATATTATTCTCATTTAATATTTCTCGTTTTACAGTTGTTTTTTATAATGTGATTTTTGGTATTTTGGGTACAGGTATTTTGACTTTTGTTTATGGAATTAGACTGTTTAATTGGGCTAAAGGGGAAGTAGGCAATAATGGTAAGACAGAATATTGGTCTATGAGAGAGATTGCTTTAAATATAGGAAGAGTGACCGGCTATTATTTATTACTTATTGTAAGTATTTTTGGGATCGATTGTTTGAAATACCTTTTGGTCTTTCTTAGTTTTATAGTTTTGGCCTTTTGTTATTTGCTTATGAAAATTGATAAGAATGAATTTTAAATCTATTGAAGATAAACTTAAAAATGTGATATTATTATATTAGTTATTGGAGGAGGAATAGTTATGGAAGAATATTTGCCAGATATCTATCAAAAAAGTATTTATACAATTGATTATTCGAAGTTACTTAATCGTGGAATAAAGTGTATATTATTTGATTTAGATAATACAATAGTTTCTCCTTATTGTAATGAGGCTTCACAAAAAACTAAAGATTTATTCACTAGTTTAAAGCAAAAGGGTTTTAAAATAATTATTTTTACTAATAGTCCTAGAATTAGATTAAAAGGTTTTATGCGTTTTTTAGGGGTAGATGGTGTATCTAGTGCGTGCAAACCGTTTACTCATAAACTACGAAAGTTGCTTAATGATTATGGATATTCGGAAAATGAGGTGGCCATTATTGGAGACCAATTAATGACTGATATTAAGGTTGGTAATAAGGTTGGTATAACTACTGTTTTAGTAAATCCCGTTAGTGAAAAAGATTTTGTTTTAACTAAAATTCATAGGTTTTCTGAAAGAAGAAAAATGAAAAAATTAAGAGACCATGATTTGTTTTGGCAAGGAAGATATTATGATTAGATGTATTGGTTGTGGGGCTATTTTACAAAATGAATTTCCTTCTAAAGAAGGGTATACTAAAGATTTTAATAATAAGTTTTGCGAAAGGTGTTTTAATATTAAACACTATAATAAATATTTGAAGGTTCAAGATAAAGACTATACAGAGGTTATTAACAAAATAGATTTAAAAAAAGACTTAGTTTTATTAGTTACTGATTTTTTAAATTTATATAATTTAGATGATTTAAGAATAGATAGTCCGGTTATTTTAGTTATGACTAAAGCTGATTTAATTCCTAGAAGTATTAATAAGGAAGGTCTATTAAAAAGGGTAAAGTGTAGATTAAATGTGGTTTCAAAGGTACTTATTTCTAGTTTGAATAATTTTAATTTAGATTTACTTTACGAGAAAATTTTAAAGTATAAAAAAAGTAATAATGTTTATGTGGTTGGTTATACTAATGCGGGTAAATCAACACTTGTAAATAAAATGTTAAAAAATTATGGAGAAGGATTGGGGGAAATTACAACTAGTAATTTACCTTCCACTACTTTGGATTTGATTAGTAATAAAGTTAATGACAATCTTACTTTAATCGACACACCGGGACTGTTAGATGATGGTAGTTTGGTTTCTTTAGCTTCTAGTAATGTGCTTAAAAAAATTACTCCTAAAAAGGAAATTAGACCAATTAGTTATCAGATTAAGGGAAGACAGTATATATATATTGAGGATTTTATGCGACTTGATTTAGAAGATACTAATGTAATTTTTTATATGTCTAGTGGTTTAGAAATAAGAAGAGGTTATAAATATAAAGAACTTTTACTTAAAAGATATGATTTAAAAATAAATTCTAATAAGGATTTAGTAATCAAAGGACTTGGATTTATTACTTTTAAAAAAGATAGCAATATAACTTTATGGCTTTTAGAAGAAAATAAATATTTAATCAGAGATTCAATAATCTGATTTTTTCTTTTATTCTTATTTTTTTTGTGATAGAATTATAATAGGGGATGATAAATATGCTTGGAACAATAATTGGAATTGAAGAAGATACAGTTTTATTAAAATTAGCGATCAATGTTAATGAATTTCAAAGTTTAATTAATTTACATGTGGTTATGGAAGATCCTGATAAAATGCTTGTTGGTGAGATAGTCGATATTAAAGACGGAATTGCTTATATTAATTTAGTTGGAGAATTAAATGGTAATCAGTTTATATTTGGGGTTATTAGAAAACCTTCATTTGGAGCTAAAGTTAAATTGATTTCTAAGGAAAAAATTCCAATGATTATAAGTGTAGCCGATTATAAAGAAAGAGAAGATGTTTATATTGGAGAAAGTCCGGTATATCCTGGTGTGAAAATAGGATTTGATATAAATCAGTTTTTTGCGAATCATTTTGCTATTTTTGGTTCAACTGGAAGTGGTAAATCATGGGGAGTAGCTAAACTATTACAAAGTATTTTTGACAAAAAAAGTACGGTTGCTTATAGAGCCAGTATATTTATTTTTGATGCTTATGGAGAATATCATAGTGCTTTTAAAGATATAAGTAAAAAGGTTCCTGAGCTTAGTTTTAAAGCGTATACAACAAATGTAAATATTAGTGATACGGAAATTTTAAAAATACCTTTATGGTTACTTACTACTGATGATTTCGCATTACTTTTAAATGCGGAAAGTCCAACACAGCTTCCAATTATTGAAAAAGCCTTAAAATTAGTAGGATTATTTGTTAGGGATGAAGAAGAGGTTATTAAACAGAAAAACGATATTATTGCAAGAGCGATATTAGATATTTTATCAAGTGGTAAGAATTCGGCTCAAATTCGTGACCAAGTATTTTCGTTACTTTCATATTATCATACGAAAGATTTAAATTTAGAAACGCAAATTTATCAACCGGGTTATGTTAGGAGTTTAAAACAATGTTTGGTTATTGATGCATCTGGTAAAATTAGGGAAATGGAATTACTTACTAATTTTATGCAGTCCTTTTTAGACGATACTATTGAACTTTCAATGCCGGATGGTTCATTTAAATATGGACTTAAGGATTTTAGTATGGCTTTAGATTTTGCTTTGCTTTCTGAGGGTGCTTTGAATAGCAATAAAGTATATGATGAAAATAATGTTTTAAAGGTTCGTTTACATACTTTATTGAATGGGGATTATGCGAGATATTTTGAATGTGATAGATATGTGACAAGGGATGAATATATTAAAGAATTACTTGTGGCTTCTAATGGTAGAAAAGCCCAAATTATTAATTTTAATATAAACTATGTAGACGATAGGTTTGCGAAAATTATTACGAAGATTTATTCTAAATTATTATTTGAATATGCGAAGAATTTAAAAGAAAGAGCTTCTCTTCCTTTCCACATTATTTTGGAAGAGGCTCATAGATATGTTCAAAATGATAATGATGTTAATTTAATCGGATATAATATATTTGATAGAATTACTAAAGAAGGACGTAAATATGGTGTACTTTTGGGTTTGATTTCCCAAAGGCCATCTGATTTATCGGAAACTTCTATTTCACAGTGTAGTAATTTTCTTATATTTAAGATGTTACACCCTAGGGATATTCAATATATTAGGGATATGGTTCCAAATATAACTAACGAAATTGTTAAAAGACTTAGAATTTTACAACCTGGTAATTGTATAGGTTTTGGAAGTGCTTTTCATGTACCTGTTTTAATTAAAATGGACAAACCAGATCCAACTCCTTCTTCAAGCAGTTGTGATATTTCGGGTAATTGGTTTATCGATAGATAATATTTTGAAAAAGGAAAAGATAGTATATATGTCGTATGTTATAGTGAATAGTTTTGATAACTATTCTTTTTGAAAGGAGAATTTGATAGTTAAGTTATTTGAAAGATAGATTAATGATAATGGTAAATATATTAGTTCTATGTTTGAGTTAAATATAAAAGATATATCCCACGCAACCGTTTTATCAAAGAAAGAAACCAATTTACTTAGAGATTGATCTTTTTTAACGTCTTTTTTATTATTTCATATAATAAAATGAAATAATATGGGGGCGTTTAAATGAGAGTTGGTTTAATAGGAAATCCCAATGTTGGTAAAAGTACGATATTTAATGGTTTAACTGGTATGCGTCAACACACCGGCAATTGGCCTGGAAAGACAGTGACGAAAGCTACAGGTTATAAAGTATATAATGGAATGAGTTTACAATTTGAAGATTTACCAGGGACATATTCCCTTTTGGCACATTCTAAAGAAGAAGAGGTAACGAGAGATTTTATTTATTTTGAGGATTATGATGCTTTAATTGTGGTTTGTGATGCGACAGCTTTAGAGAGAAATTTGAATTTAGTTTTGCAAGTTTTAGAAATTACTGATAAGGTGGTTGTGTGTGTCAATTTATTAGACGAAGCTAAGAAGAAAAAAATAGAGATTGATCTAAAAAAATTATCTACATTATTGAAGGTTCCAGTAGTAGGGGTTATCGCAAGAGATAAAAAAGGTTTTAGTGTGTTGCTTGATAAAGTGAGAGATGCCTGCTTAAAGAAAAATGGGTACATTAAAATTAATTATGATAAATTATTAACTGAAGGTATAGATAAATTAAAAAAGTTTATTCCTAATAATTTAGTTAATAGTGAAAATGTGATACTTAGATATTTGGCTAGTGATTATAATTTTATAAATGCTTTTGATTTTAAATTTAAAACTAATCTAATGAGAAATTTAGAGGCAAAATATATTAAGGAAGATATTTTAAATAACCTTAAAAATAAAGGGATTAATTATGACGATATAGAGACTTTGATGATGGAGACAATTAATGATAAAAGTTTTACTATATGTGAGAAGAGTGTTAAATATAATAAGAACAATTATGATAAAAAAGAGAGAATTATAGATAAATATTTGACAAATAAGATAACTGGTATTCCAATTATGCTTTGTCTTTTGTTTTTAATTTTATGGATTACTATCACACTGGCGAATATTCCTTCTGATTTTTTATATGAAAAGTTTTTTGCTTTTGAAGATGTTTTATATGACTTTTTGATTAATATTCATTTTCCAATTTGGCTTTCAGATGTGCTTGTACACGGAGTATATAGGGTTTTGGCTTGGGTAGTTGCAGTAATGCTTCCACCTATGGCTATATTTTTTCCACTTTTTACATTACTTGAAGATTTTGGATTACTTCCAAGAATTGCTTTTAACTTGGATAAATCATTTGAAGGGTGCTTATCATGTGGTAAACAGGCTTTAACAATGGTAATGGGTTTTGGATGTAATGCGGTTGGAGTTACGGGAGCTAGGATAATAGATTCTCCTAGAGAACGGTTGATTGCTATAATCACAAATAGTTTTGTTCCTTGTAATGGTCGTTTTCCTCTTTTGATATCGCTAATTACGATGTTTTTACTTACTAGTAATAGTTCAGGTTTGATGAGAGCTTTGATTTTACTTATTTTTATATTAATTGGAGTAGTGGTTACTTTTGTTGTTTCTAAAATTTTGTCAAAAACGATATTAAAAGGTGTGCCATCTTCGTTCACCTTAGAACTTCCACCTTATAGAAGACCTCAAATTGGAAAAGTGTTAATAAGATCACTTATAGATAGAACTTTATTTGTACTAAAAAGAGCTATATTGGTATCGGCTCCAGCGGGTTTAGTGATTTGGCTTTTTTCTAATATTATGGTAAGTGGTAATAGTTTACTTAGAATATTTGCTGATTTTTTAGATCCTTTTGGGGAATTTATAGGTTTAGATGGGGTAATTATTATGGCTTTTATTTTAGGATTTCCGGCTAATGAAATAGTTATTCCAATTATGATAATGGGATATATGTCACTTGGTATGATTACTGATATGAGTGATTTAAATTTACTGAAAGATTTATTTATAAGTAATGGTTGGACTTATGTGACAGCAATTTGTGTAATGTTATTTTCACTTTTTCACTTTCCGTGTTTGACGACGCTTTGGACGATTAAAAAAGAAACTGGTAAATGGAAGTGGACTTTTATGTCATTTGTTATACCTTTAATTATTGGAATATGTTTATGTTTAATAGTTAAGACTTTATTTAGTTTGTAAGTTTATTTTATAAAATTTATAACCTTTAATTAAAATTTACTAGCTATTTAAGAGCAATTTGTGGTTAATAAATTTCCAGAGGTTGTAATGCTAGATATTGTTATTTTGTTTATAGATCTAAAATTTGATTATTTGTGTTTTAAGTGATATTATAATGTGACTTTAATGGAGGATATATATGGAAAACATACAAGATTTATATTTAAAATTTGGAAGTTATTTGATAGATATTTTTAATGAGAAAATTGATGTTCCTTTAAATTTTAATATAAATATAGAAGGTGTTAATGGTTATATATCGGATGGAAATATGACTATCAGCTATATGCCTATACAAGAAGATGAACAAATATATGTTTATAGTGATATGAATGGCATGGTTTGCTTTAATACAAAATCTTTTGATAAGAATTTTATTATTATCGGGACTGTGACATATTATGGGTATGAAGGATTAAAAAAAGAACCTTTGGAATATATCCAAAGGGTTTTAGGTAAGATTAAAGAAGTTTTTTCGAGAGAAAATGTTAGGAATTTTCACATTTAATTCCTTGATAGGTATTTCTTATAACCATTTCTTTGTCAATACTATTTAAGACATCTATTTTTTTAGTTGTCCAAAGGGGGGCTATAAGATCTTCTTTCATAGGGTCTGTTGTTAATCTTTGAATAACTATTTTAGGGTTTAGATATTCTAACTGGTTTATAACGATGTCGATATATTCTTCTTTGGTTAAAATGTGAAAAGGTTTAATTTTATAATATTTTTCTAATGGGGTGTTTTTTAAAACTGAAAGCATATGAATTTTAATACCATCTATGTTTAATTTATTTAAATATTTGACAGTTTCAATCATCATCTCTTTGGTTTCACCTGGAAGTCCATTAATAATGTGTACGACGGTGAAGATATTTCTTGACTTTAGTTTTTTTAAAGTTTCTTCAAAACATTTTAAGTCATGACATCTATTAATTATTTTAGATGTTTTTTCGTGGATTGTCTGAAGACCTAGTTCAACTGTTAAAAAGGTTTTTTTATTTAATTTTTCTAGGTAATCTAAACATTCTTCTTGAATTGAATCTGGTCTTGTAGCTATAGCTAAACCTACAACATTTTTTTGTTTTAATATAGATTCGTATTTTTCTTTTAGTATATTTACTGGTGCATATGTATTAGTTCTTGCCTGAAAATAACCGATGTATTTGGCATTTGGCCATTTTTTATTCATTACTTTTTTTATTTCATTAAATTGTTTAATTAAATTTTCTTTAGGGTTTCCACCATATTCACCACTACCTGATTTTGAACAATAAATGCAGCCATTTTTAGATAAAGTTCCATCAATATTAGGACAAGTAAAACCGGCGTTTAGGCTTATTTTACATACCTTTTCACCAAATTTTTGCTTATAGAAATAGTCTAAGGTATGATATCTTTTATTACAATTAGAGTAAGGAAACTTATTCATAAAATCACCTTGATTATTATAACACAAGCTAGTTTGTTTGTGAAAAAATAATGAAAATTATTTAAAAATGCTTTATATTACAAGGCTTTTTTGATATAATGCTAGTGGGAGGTAGAGAAAAGTGAAAAGAAGATTACTTAAGGTAATAGGAATTTCTTTCTTAATTTTTGTTATATTAAGTTGGATTATTCCAGTTGGTACTTATTCAAGTGGTGAACTTACAACTAATGGCATTGATCCTGTTGGTTTAATTGATCTATTTAATGCTCCTGTTCAATCATTTATTACATTTGTTTTATATGGTGTTGTATTTGCTTGTATTGGTGGATTTTATGGAGTTATGGAAAAAACCGGTGCTTTAGAAAAGGTGACTGATAAAATGACTAAGGCTTTTAAAGGAAAAGAAAATGGGTTTATAGTTTTAACAGTTATTTTATTCACAGTTTTATCTTCAGTTACAGGTTTAATTTTACCACTATTTATTTTAGTACCTTTATTTGCGGCTGTTTTGTTTGCAATGAGTTATGACAAAATTACAGTACTTGCTTCAACAGTTGGTTCTTTACTTGTTGGTTCTGTTGCATCAACTTATGGTTTTAATATCACGGGTTATACAGCTAATATTTTAGGACTTGATATGAATAACCAAATTGTCGCAAAAGTTATCTTGCTTGTTATTTTAACAATTGCACTTATTGCAGTTATATTAAATACTAGTAAGAGAAATACAAAAAAAGAATCAAAAGAGGTTAAAGTTAGTAAAATTGAAAAAGAAGTTAAAGAGACTAAAGTTTCTAATGCTAAATCAGTTAGAAAGGAAGCTTCTAGTAATAAAAAAGCTCCTAAAACGACTAATAAGAAATCTAGTGCAAAAACTAGTACTAAAAAGAAATCAACGAAAGGTAAATCTAATACTAAAGCATTTGCAGTTTCTAAACCAGTTAAAAAGGTTTCTGCTAAATCTAAGATTAGTGCAGTACCATTAGTTGTAATATTTGTACTTATGTTAATACTTTGCTTAGTTGGTATGTATAACTGGTATTATTCATTTGGTGTAGATGTGTTTAGCAATATCCATGAATCTATTATGAGTGTTGAAATTAAGGATTTTCCAATTTTTGAACATTTACTTAGTGGTATTTCAGAACTTGGATATTGGAGTAACGTTGAACTTGTAGGTGCAATGATTATTGCGTCAGGTATAATTGCTTGGATTTATAAATTGAGTTTAAATGAGTTTATCGATAGTTTTGCTTCAGGTGTTAAAAAATGGCTTCCAACCGCACTTCTTGCAGCTTTGGCTAGTGTAATTTTATATATTTTATATCAAGCTTCATATGCAGGAACAGGAACACTTGTAGATACTATCAACGCTAAGGTGTTTGATCTTACAGATGGATTTAATGTTATTACAACAGGTTTTGCATCATTATTGGGTAGTTTCTTCTATAATGATTTATATTATTTACTTGCAACTATTTCAACATTTATGTCAAGTTTTGATGTTGCATCACTTTCTGTTGCTGGACTTTTAGTTCAATCTGTTTATGGTGTTGGTATGATTATTTTCCCAACTAGTGTAATTTTAATTGCAGGTTTAAGTTTATTTAATGTATCTTACAAGGAATGGATGAAATATATTTGGAAATTCGCACTTATTGCATTTTTATTAGTACTACTAGCATGTGGAATTATAACATTACTTTAAAAACTACTTTCGGGTAGTTTTTTTTTTTTTCTTTTGGTATAATTTATTTGAGAAAGAAGTTGATTTTATGAAAAAATTTATTAATGAATTTAAAACTTTTGCTTTAAAAGGTAACATGGTTGATATGGCTGTTGGTGTAGTTATTGGTACAGCTTTTTCGGGTTTAATTACTTCTCTTACTGATAATTTGATTAATCCTATTTTAAATGTAGTGACGGGAGGAGCTAGATATCACTGGCAAGATGTTGCTAGATTTATTTCATCTTTTTTATCAGCTTTAATTAATTTCTTTATTATGGCTTTTGTTCTTTTTTGTATTGTAAAAGCACTTAATAAAATTAAACATTTGGGTAATAAAAATAAAGAGAAGCCAACAGTTAAAAAATGTCCATATTGTTTTAGTGAAATTGACATAAAAGCGACTAGATGTCCTTGTTGTACTTCTACTATAGAAAATGATTGATTTTTTAATAGAATGGTAATGGTGGTAAAATGGAAACAACCTTTGATTATAAATTGGATGGCAATGTTTATAAGGTTTTAGTAGTTAAAAAAAACAATAAAAATACTTATATTAAAATAAAAGACGATTTAACAATTTATGTTACGACTAATTATTTAACTAGTAAAAGGGAAGTTAAGACGATGCTTGATAATGAAAGGGATTTTTTACACAAAGCATTGTCAAGGGCTAGGAAAAAGTTGGAAAAAGAAGAGCTTTTTTATTATCTTGGTGAAAAATATGATATAATATTAGTACCATTTGAAAATACGGAAGTTAGTAATGGTAAAATATTTGTTAAAGATATGAAAACTTTAGATAAATGGTTAAAAAAAGAAACGAAAAAAATTTTTAAAGAGAGGCTAGAGTATAATTACAATTTATTTGACGAGGATATTCCTTTTCCTAAACTTAAAATAAGAAGTATGAAGACAAGATGGGGAGTTTGTAATAAAAGAGATAATTCAGTTACTTTAAATTCTAAGCTTATTAAATATTCTGTTCATGAGATCGATTATGTGATTATTCATGAACTTTCACATTTTGTCCATTTCGATCATTCTAAAGAGTTTTGGGAAACAGTAAGAATACATATGTCTGATTATAAAAAAGCCGTGGCTATTTTAAAAGAATGAGGTGGTTTGGTATATGAAATTAAAGATTGTTAGTTTGATTATGATTTTTTTAGTATTATTTAGCGTATCTTTATCTACTGGATATGCGAGGGAGAAGACTTTAAATGAATTAGAGGCAGAGGCTAAAGCTAATAGGGAGGCTTATAATAAAGCTAAAAATGAAAAAGAACTAACAGAAGCTGAACGTGATAAGGCGACAGCAGAGAAAGCAGAAGTTGAAAAGCAAATTTCAAGTATTGAGTCACAACTTGAATCTATTTCTAATCAAATAGAGGGAATTCAAAAAGATATTGATGCGAAAGATGAACAGATGAAAGATATTATGAGTTTTGTTCAGGTAACTAATGGTGATTCAAATTATTTAGAATATATTTTTGGTGCAACTGATTTTACGGATTTTATTTATCGTATTTCGGTTGCAGAACAACTTGGTGATTATAACGAGGAACTTATTGAAGAATATAATAAAGATGTTGAAAGGTTAGATAAAAAACAGTCTGAGCTTAATACTAAACAAGAAGAGTTAAATAAAAAACAATCTGAGCTTACTGTTTTGGAGGCTAAACTTAACAAAGAAATTGAAACTTTACAATCTGGTATGGTTAGTAAAGATCAAGCATATAAAACACAAATAGAATTAATTCAAAGTATGAAAGCTAGAGGATGTAAGGGCACCGATACAGCATCTTCTTGTCAAAATCGTCTTAGTAGTAGTGGCAGTTTAGTGAGTGTGAATGGAACTTATATGCCAATTAATAGTGGATATGTAACGAGTGATTATGGATATCGTTCTTATGGTGGCGGTGAGTTTCATACTGGTATTGATTATTCTAAGAGTGTTGTTGGAGATCCTGTTTATCCGATTGCGGATGGAGAAGTTATTTTACTTAATTATAATAAATCATGTGGTAATCATATAGTGTATGTAAAACATAATATTAAGGGCCATTCTTATATTACTTCTTACTGGCATTTGTCTAGTTGGTCTGTGAGTGTTGGACAAAAAGTTTCTTATAAAACACAGATAGGAAAAATGGCTGGAAGAAACACTGGCGATAAGTGTTCTGGAGGAGTTCATGTACATTTGAATTTATTTGATAATGCGAATAACCAATGGGAAAATAGAGTGGCTAGAGGAGGAAATCCAAATAGTGGACGTACTAATCCTAGAACTGTAGTTCCACAAACACCAGCAAAAGGTGGACGTTTTAGTGGAAGATAAAGAGGTTTTTCCTCTTTTTTTGACATTTTGACCTTTGGACTTTTGTTATATTATGATTGGTGATATAATATGAAAGTAAAAGTTTTTGATGAGGGTCATGAGAAAGATTTAGAAGATGCAATTAATAAATTTATTTTAGAAGAGGATCCTGAGATAATAGATATTAAATTTTCTTCAGCTGTAGCCGTATCTGAAGAGCAAATATATTGTTTTTCGGCTTTAGTTGTTTATAGGTAGGTGTTTATATGAAGAGAACTGGCTTTTTAGCTGGGGCAGCAATTTCAGTTTTAGGCATTGTGATTTGTAAAGTTATCGGTCTTGTTTATGTTATTCCATTTTATGCGATTATTGGAACTCAAGGTGGAGCTTTATATAGTTATGCTTATTCTATTTATAATGTGTTTTTAAATTTAGCAACATCTGGAATTCCAGTAGCCATGAGTAAAGTGGTTAGTGAATATAATGAGATGAAATTTTATAATACTAAGGAGAGAGTATTTAAGATTGGATTAAAAGTTATTTCTATTTTATGTGTGATTTCCTTTTTAGTTTTGTTTATATTTGCTCCTAATTTAGCTAATATGATTATTGGTGGAGTTGAAGGTGGGAATACTGTTGAAGATGTTACTATGGTTATTAGGGTGATTTCAACAGCAGTTTTAGTAGTACCTTTTTTAAGTGTTTCTAAAGGTTATTTGCAAGGTCATAAGATTATGCAGGTATCTTCTATTGCGGATATTTTAGAACAAGTAGCTAGGGTTTTTGTTATTTTGGCTGGTAGTTTTCTTACTTTAAAAGTATTTCATTTATCTTTAAATACAGCGGTTGGAGTAGCCGTTTTTGGAGCAACTGTGGGAGCTTTGGTAGCTTATTTTTATGTATTTTTGAAGATTAAAAAAAGTAAGGATTTAAAACGCAATGAAAAAGCTACTTTAAATGAGAAGAAGATTACTAATAATGCCTTAGTTAAAAAGATTATTTTTTATGCGATGCCTTTTGTTATAATTTCTCTTTTACAATCTGTTTATGTAATGGTTGATGTTTTTACAGTAGTTAAAGGGTTAGTAGGTTTAGGTTATACTACGGCGATAAGTGAGAATGTAGTTAGTGTTATTCAAACTTGGGGTTCAAAACTTAATATGATTGTAATGTCTATTTCAACTGGTATTATTACGAGTTTAATTCCAACAATTGCTTCGGCTTATGCGGTTCGTAATATGAAAGAGGTAAATGGAAAAATTACTCAGGCTTTACAAACTTTATTTTTAGTAACTATACCACTTTCTTTTGGAATTAGTTTTATGTCAGAAGCAGTATGGACAGTATTTTATGGTTATGATGAGCTTAATAGTTCGATATTTAAATTGCTTATATTATCACAAATACCACTTTCTATTTGTTCAGTGATGGTAAATACTAATCAAACTATGAATAATACTAAAGCTACTATTACAGCTTTGGGTGGTTCTTTAATATTTAAAATACTGCTTAATGTACCATTTATGCATTTATTTCATTTGATTGGATTAGAATCATATTATGCAACAATTAGTTTAAATATTTTGATCGATACAGTTGCTTCTATTTATTTGCTTATGAAAGTAAAAAAAGAAACTAACATTAATTATTTAAAAACATTTAGAACATTTATTAAAGTTATAATGTGTACTTTGATTATGCTTCTTGGACTTTCAATTTTGAATTTGTTTATACCAAGTTTTTCATTATCTAGAATGGGTAGTATTTTATACATTATTTTATATGGAGTGATTGGGGCTAGTATTTACTTTTTTGTAGCTTATAAATCAAATACTATTTCAGATATAGTAGGTAAAGATTTTATTTTAAAAATTATTTCTAAATTTAAAGGTTTAAAAAGAATTAAAAAAAATGTATAATTATAAATGTAGAGAAGAGGTGGGAGTTTGGAACAATTATCGCTGACTGAAAAATTTAAGGTACTTTTTGACAACATTTTTCAGCACCCTCTTTTTATCGTTTTATTATTAGTTCCGGTAATTATGTTTTTACTTCAGAAAAAGCATGGTAAAAAAGCTTTTATATTTGTTTATTTGTTAGTTATATTGTTTGTTTTATATATAGGTGGGGAAGTTATATTTGAACTTTTCGATAATTTAATGAATGGTTTGTTTATGACTTTATATTTTCCTAATTTTATTACTCTATTTGTGGTTGTAGTACTTTGTTCTATAATTGCTTTAATAAGTTTCTTTAATAGAAAAATGTATAAAGTTAATAAGATAATTAATATTACAGGTTTTGCAATTATTCAAATGCTTTTTGTACTTATTTTGACTGTGGTTAGATCTAAAAATATCGATATATATGCGGATAATGCTTTATATTCTAACAATGATGTTTTAACACTTATGCAACTTTTGATAGGAACGTTTGCTTTACAAGTGATTGCAATTTTGATTATAAATGCGATTAATAAGGTAACGGATATTTTAGATAAACGAAGTACACCGCTTGCTGAAAATATAACTGAAGAAATAAGTAATTTAGAAAAAACTCGTAAAACTAATACTTTAGGACTTATTAAAAACATTGACATAGATAATACTAAGGTTGGATATATTAATGTTGCAGATAAGAAGAATACTAGCAAGCCAAGATTAAAGCCATTTAAGTTTGATATGGATAAATTAGAATCTATTACTTTAAACGTCAAAGAAAAGCCGATTTTTGATAATTTAATTGAACCAGTTCAAGATAATTTTAGTAAGGAAGAAGATAGAAAGACTTCTTTGAAAAATGTTGGTAAAACTTTTAAAAACGTGAAGAACAATTTTGAAGAAAAGGCTTTAAAGAAAAAAAGAAAAGATGTATTACTTCCTAAAGAGCGAAGTGAGGCTATTTCATCTAAGAAACCTAATTTGTTAAAACCTATGGAAGATGTGATAGATGTTTCTTTTGGTAATGTTTCTGATTTTAATAAATCTTTGGCACATACTAAGAAATTTATTAAAAATAATGTAAAGCCTGATTTAAATGATTCAGAAGATGTTTCAATTAAAGTAATAAGTGAGGTTGATAGACCAAAACTTGTTAGAAAAGAATATGAAGAATCTATGGATTTAGTGGATAATTTAAAAATTTTGGATATTCAATCAACTTTAGATACAGTTATTAAGTACAAATTAATGAAAGGTGCGAGCGTGCAGATTGTTGAAGATAATGATATAGCTGTTGATAATTTACAAATTCCTAATTTTGATTATATGTTAAAGGCTTTAAACAAATATAAATTATATAAGAGAATCTAATTTGTTTTAGGTTTTTTTTTGTATAAAATGACGAATATTTTTTTTCAAGGATGACCATTATAAACATAGGATATATTAGAGAGGAGCTAAAACATGTTTGGAAACTTTGAAGAAGAGGCTAGAAAGGTTTTAGTTAATGCGAAAAAGGAGATGTACGAGTTAAATCACCCTTATGTATCTTCAGAACATTTACTTCTTGCAATACTTAAAGGTGATAATGATATAAGTGAAAAGTTAAAGGAGTTTGGTTTGGATTACAGTAGATTTAAAGAGGAAATTATTAAGATAATTGGTAAGGGAAGTAAACATAGTGAGTGGTTTTTATATACTCCTTTACTTAAACGAATAATTGAGAATGCAACTTTGGAGGCAAAAGAAAACAACAATGGAGTTGTTACAATTAATCATTTGTTCGCAAGTTTACTTGACGAAGGTGAAGGGGTAGCTATTAGAATATTAATAGGAATGGATATTGATATAGACGAGTTATATAGTGAATTTACCGATAAGATTATAAGCAAAAAGAGTCATAAAAAATTACTTATTGACGAGATAGGGGTTGATTTAAATAAGAAGGCATTAAATGGAAATTTAGATCCAGTAACCGGAAGAAATGAAGAAATAAAAAGAGTATTAGAGATTCTTTCTAGAAGGTGTAAGAACAATCCTTTATTGATTGGTGAAGCTGGAGTTGGGAAAACAGCGATTGTGGAAGAGCTTGCGAGTATGATAGTTAGAGGGGAAGTTCCGTTAAGTTTAAGAAATAAACGAATTATAAGTTTGGATATGGCTTCTTCAGTGGCGGGAACTAAGTATAGAGGTGAATTTGAGGAAAGAATGAATAAGATATTGAAAGAAATAGAGGAAAGCGATGATATTATCTTGTTTATCGACGAAATTCACACTTTAGTAGGAGCTGGGGGAGCAGAGGGGGCTATTGATGCTTCTAACATATTTAAACCAGCTTTAGCTAGGGGAAAGATTAGATGTATTGGAGCAACAACTATAGACGAATATAAGAAATATATTGAAAAAGATAGTGCTTTAGAAAGAAGGTTTCAAAAAGTTATTATTGAAGCTCCAAGTGAAAACACAGTAAAAGATATACTTATGAATTTAAAGGAAATTTATGAAGGTTATCATAAAGTATGTATAGATGAAGATATTATCGATTTGATCATTCATTTATCTGGCAAGTATATCTATAATAGAAATGAACCTGATAGATCGATCGATATTTTAGACGAAGTATCGGCTAAAGTTAGTTTAAAGGAAAGTAAAGGATTAAAAGAGTATGGATTATATAACAAAAAATTAAAAGAAGTAATTAAATGTAAGAAAAAGGCTATTTTAGATAATGATTTTGAGAAGGCTAGTTCATTTAAAAATGAGGAGTTTGAACTTATGAATAAAATTAATAATTTAGAACTTTCTTTATATAAAACCAACAGTAAAAAAGTAACTAAACTAGATGTGGCAGAGGTTATTAATATGAAGACGGGTATTCCTATTTATGAGATTTTAAATGAAAAAAGTAAGTTAATCAAACAGGCTGAGAAGATATTAAATAAGAATATTATAGGACAGGAAAAGGCTGTTCAAGAAGTAGCTAGGGTGGCTAAAAAAATCAAATTGGGTTTTAATGACAAATGCTTTTCCTTTTTGTTTTGCGGTCCTTCTGGGGTTGGTAAAACTTTATTAGCTAAGACATTTGGAGAAAATCTAGTTGGTGATAGGAATATTATTAGACTAGATATGAGTGAATATAAAGAAGCTCATAGTGTAAGTAAGATTATTGGTTCACCTCCTGGATATGTTGGATATGATGATAATATGAATGTTTTGGAGGAGATTAGAAATAAACCTTATTCAGTGTTGATATTAGATGAGATTGAAAAAGCACATACGAATATTATAAATTTATTTTTACAAGTTTTGGATGAGGGTAAAATTAAAAACAGTAAAGGTAAGGTGGTTAGGTTTGATAATGTGGTTATTATTATGACTTCTAATGTTGGTTTTCATGAGATTAATGTTGGATTTAATAATAAGAACACAAAGATTTCTAGATTAAACGATAGTTTTTCTGTTCCTTTTATGAATAGGGTGGATAAGGTTATTTGTTTTAATTCTTTGAATGAAGATGATATTTTAAAAATTATTAGGATGAATTTGAAGAATTTTAAGGATAAATATAGTGATAAGATTAAGATTAAAATTTCTAAGGAAGTAGAAAATGAGATTTTAAATTTATCTAATTATGAGGAGTATGGGGCTAGAAAAATTAATAAACTTATTAAAGATAAAATTGAAACTATTGTTATTGATAAAATTATTGATGGTAAAGAAGAGATTTATATTAAAAATTTAAAACAAGAAGTTTAAAAAGCCTGAGATTCAAACCTCAGGCTTTATTCTACGGTAACTGATTTAGCTAAGTTACGTGGTTTATCAATGTCACATCCTTTTAATTTTGCGGTATAATAGGCGATTAACTGATAAGGAATAATTGTAAGTAATGGTTTAATAAACATACTTACTTTTTTAATTTTAATTACTTTAATATTATCCTCTTTAATATCTTCGTCAGTAATTAAATAACACTTCGCACCTCTAGATATTACTTCTTTTAAATTACTGATTGTTTTGGCATTTATATGTTTATCTGTAGCCGAGGCAAAAACCGGGGTATTTTCGGTTATTAAAGATATTGTTCCATGTTTTAATTCACCGGCAGCATATGCTTCACTATGGATGTATGAAATTTCTTTTAATTTTAGTGATCCTTCCATAGCTAAGGCGTAGTCTATGGTTCTTCCAATATAGAAAATATCGGATTTTTGATATATTTCTTTGGCAATTTTTTCATAAGTATTGGTGCTTTCTAATAATGAATTTAGGATAGAGGAAACACTTCTAAATTCTTCTAATATTTTATTTATTTTTTCCTCTTTAATTAAATTTTTTCTATAGGCATTTGATAAAGCCAAAACTGAAAGAAGTGCTACCTGAGATGTGTAAGCTTTGGTTGAAGCCACTGCTATTTCTGTGCCAGCTTCTGTATATAAAACTTTATCTAAGGTTCTTGCAATAGAACTTTCTTTAACGTTTACTATACCTAGTGTATCACATTTGGCTTCTTTAACTTTTTTTAAAGCGGCTAGTGTATCGGCTGTTTCACCGGATTGTGATATGAATATGGATAAAACTTTATTATTTAAAAAATTATTTTGATATCTATATTCACTAGCTAATGAAACTTCACATTTAGTATTTGAATATTGTTCAAATAAATATTTTGCAGCAAGTCCAGCGTGCATAGCAGTACCGCAAGCTATGATATCAATTCTTTCATATTTAGTTAAATCAGGTAGCTTTAATAAATCTTGTATGTTATTTATATATGGATTTACTGTTTTTCTAATGGTTGATGGTTGTTCTAAGATTTCTTTTAACATGTAGTGTTCATAAATACCTTTATCGGATGATAGGTCACTACCTTGATATTCTTTTAAATCTTTTTTTAAAACATTGCCATCTTTATCGTAGATCGTTATATTATTACAAGTTATTTTGCCATATTCATAGTCTTCTAAAATATAATATTTTTTTGTATATTTTAATATAGCGGGGACATCACTTGCTATAAAATTGATGTTTTCTCCTTTACCAATTATTAAGGGGCTATCTTTTTTGATGACATAAATAGTGTCTGGGTCATTGTTTAAAAGCATGCATATGGCATAACTTCCATCAACTTTTTTTATGAATTTTTGGATAGTTTTATCGATGTTTTTGTATTTTTTATAATAATAATCTAATAATCCGGCAGCTATTTCTGTATCGGACTGTGATTTAAATTCATAACCTTTTTCTTTTAATTTATGTTTTAATTTACTAAAGTTTTCAATAATACCATTATGGACGATGGTAACATTTCCAACATTATGAGGATGGGCATTTGTTTCATTTACTTTTCCGTGAGTTGCCCATCTTGTGTGAGCTATTCCTATAGTCACATTACTTTCTTTTTTTATATTATCTTCAAGGTCTTTCACGCGACCTTTTACTTTATTTATAATTAAATTACCATCTTTTATATAGCTTATTCCGGCAGAGTCATATCCACGGTACTCTAAGGTTTTTAAGCCATCTAAAAGAATTGATATTATATTTGTTTTGGAGCTGACGCTACCAACAATACCACACATAAAATTCTCCTTTGTTTTAATAGTTTGGAATATATGTTTTGTACATAAGATTAATTTTATGCTTTGTCATATATTTAACGATTCCCACCGTGATAGTATCCGCCGAATGTTTCGATAACTATCAACCTCGTCGGTCTTTAGACCCTGGCGCTAAGGTAGATTATACCTCCTTTAGTATCTATCCTTTGTTATCATTTTATGAAAATATAAGAAAAATGTCAAATTTAAAAAGGAAATAGGTGAAAAAGATTGTATATTAATATATGTAGGAGTTAGAAAGGAGAAAGATGTGATAGATACTCAAGAGACATTTTATACAGCGAAAAACGATAATGTATTTAAATCAATATTTTGTGATGAAAATAACACATTTTTACTAAAAACTTTAATAGAAAGATGTTTGAATACTAAAATACAAATAATAAAAATATATTCACCAGAGAAGATAAAAGAGAATATATATGCGAAAGGTCAGATATTAGATTTATTAATTAAAGCAGACAATAAATTGATTAATGTAGAAGTAAATTCTGGTTTTTATGAAGGTATGCATAGAAGAAATTTTTCATATGTAAGTGGAAAGTATAATGAAGATGTGAAAATAGGTGAGAGTTATTTAGATATGAATGATGTTATGCAGATAAACTTTACATGGGGATTACCAAGTTGTTATCCGATTTTAGGAAGATATAAACCGGCTGATGTTGAAACGAGAATTGAATTTGTAGATAATTTTAAAATCTATGAATATAATATAGATAAAATAAAGGATTTATGGTATAGTGGAGATAAGAAATACGAGTTTTTAGCTATTTTAGATTGTAATAAAGAAGAGTTAGATAAGATTGAAAGTGGTGATCCATATATGGAAGGTTTTAAGAAAAAGATAAATACATTAAATGACAATAAAGAATACAAAGAGTTTTTATCAGCTGAAGAAGATATGAGAAAGACTAACAATACTTTTAAAGAGATTGGAAGAAGAGAAGGTATAAAAGAGCGAAATATAGAAATCGCAATGAATTTACTGAATAAAAAAATGAAAATTAGTGATGTAGCTGAAGTGACCGGATTATCTATAGAAGAAATTAAAAATTTAAAGTAATAAAAAACGTTAGGCATTAGAATCTAACGTTTTTTCGAAATCGATAAAAAACCTTTTATACCATACAAGGAAAACATAGACCGTCCATATTTTTCGACAGTTATTTTTCTTTCCTTTATAGTGGTCTTCTAATAATTTTAATAAGGCTTTTTGATTGAAAAAATCTTTGGTGAAATCTTCTTCAAACATGTTTTTAACAATGTTATAGTATTTTTCTTCTCTAAACCATTTGATAATTGGAACAGGGAAACCTTTTTTTCTTCTTTTATACCAATCTTCAGGTATTCTTTTAGAAGCCGCTCTTCTTAAGGCATATTTGGTTGTACCTTTTGATATTTTATATTCGGTAGGGATAGAGCTAGCTAATTTAAAAACTTCTTTATCTAGTATAGGAACTCTAAGTTCTAAGGAATTTGCCATACTCATTTTATCAGCTTTAAGTAAAATGTCATTTGGAAGCCAAAAATGCATATCGATATATTGCATTTTGGTGACATCGTCTTTATCTTTTACTTTATCATAATATGGTTTAGTAATATCTTGATATTTTAAGTTGTTTTTATATTGGTCTGTTAATATTTTGTTAGCTTCTTTGTTATTAAATATGAAAGCATCACCAACGTAATAATCTTCGAGCTTGCTTCCGCCCTTAGTTAAGAAATTTTTACCATGAAAACTTGGCAATGGTGAAACAACGGTTTTGATAAATTTTCTTAAAAATAAAGGTAATTTTTTATATTTTTTTAGTAAATCATCTTCTTTATAACTAGGGTAACCACCAAATAGTTCGTCAGCCCCTTCACCAGATAAGACAACTTTAACATCTTTAGAAGCTAGTTTTGATAAAAAGTATAGGGGTACAGCTGATAGATTGGCAGTTGGTTCATCTGCATAATACTGAACTTTATCTATATTATCAAAGAAACTATCGGCATTTATTAATTCATTTTTATTTTGAATGTGAAGTAAAGTTGAAAGTTCTTTAGCAAGTGGAACTTCATTAAAGTCTTTATAGTCAAATCCAACAGTAAAGGTTTTATCTGGTTTTAAATAGCTTACGACATAAGAAGAGTCAATACCACCTGATAAGTATGAACCAACTGGAACATCACTTATAGTGTGATAATCGATAGATTTGGTTATGGTGTTATCTATTTCGTTTACTAGATTATCTAAATTTTGATTTTTAGGGTCAAAGGTGATTTCATAGTATTTTTTTATTTCCATTTTGTCTTTGTTAAAGTCGTAAATGAAATAATGTCCCGGTTTTAATTTATAGACATTTTTAAAGAATGTTTCATCTAAAACTGATGTTTGAAATGTTAAATATGGTTTTAAAGCTTTATTATTAACTTTTTTTAAAAAATCCGGGTGTTTTAATAAGCTTTTAATTTCAGATGCATACATGAAAGTACCCTGCATTTGACAGTAGTAAAATGGTTTTTGGCCAAAATGATCTCTGGCTCCAAATAGAATTTTATCTTTTTTATTCCAAATTACAAAGGCAAACATACCTCTTAATTTATTTAGTATTTTTTCTTTATATTCTTCATAACCGTGTAAAATGACTTCTGTATCGGTATTTGTTTTAAAATTGTGACCTTTATTTATTAAATCTTCTTTAATTTCTTTAAAGTTGTATATTTCGCCATTAAAGGTTATATACATGGTGTTATCTTCATTTGAAATAGGTTGGCGGCCACCTTTTAGATCAATAATGCTTAGTCTTCTAAAACCCATAGCTATGTCATCATCGGTATAATATGATTCGTCGTCAGGACCTCTATGGGCTATCATATCATTCATTTTTTTTATATGAGTTTTTTCTTTTCTATTTATATATCCACAAAATCCACACATAGTACTACTTCCTTTCTAATATTTCCAATATCCATTTTTATAATCTTTAAAATATTTAAAGTGTTTTCTTATTAAAAATATAATTCTTTTTAAAGGTAGGTCTTTTTTATAAATTAAAGGATTTACGACCTTTTTTTGTTTATAAAGTTTTAAGGCTTCTTTTTTGAACTTTTCATTGACAATATATCTTTTAATTATTTTTTTGGGCACATAGGTTAGTAATAATTCTTTATCAGCAATTTGAAAGTCTTTTTCTTTACCATAAATTAAGTCGTCAACAAATAGTTTAACAATATTAAAACCAGCTGCAGTAACATAGTAACTACATCTACCTTGTCTAGCATTAATTTCTAAGATTTTATATTTTTTGTCACGGTAATCGTATTTAATATCGAGTTCAGCTATACCTTTAAAACCTATTTTTTCTATAAAATTTTTAAACTTTAAAATGATATTTTCGTCATAACCGTTGGTGTTAAAATGATTGATTAGACAGGCGGCATTACCAACCATATTTGAGGTGTGTTCTTGAAGTCCAATTTGGGCAAAAGCAAAAAGTTCACATTTACCTTTGGAAGAGCAGTAAACAACTCCATCAAATAGGCTACTATCGTCACCGGGAATATATTCTTGAACAATTAATTTTCCTTTATAACTACTATTTTTAAAATATTCAATGGTTTGATTTACTTCTTCCATATTATTTAATTTATATATTTTCTTTTTTCCTTTAAAGTTAATATGGTTAAAATCAATAACATCGTTTGGTTTTATGATAATAGGAAAGTCAAAGTTTAATTTAAGTTCGTCATTTAAATCATAAATTATTGTTTTGGGAAGAAGACCAGAATCCTTATATGTTTCATAGAATTTATCTTTCATCATGAGACTATCTAAGAAATCTAAATCTACATAGTTGAACAAGATTCTTTTGTCTAATTTATTTTTGTTTGCGACAAGACCTCTCGCATAGGTTTCATTGGAAGAGATACATATTATTTTCTCTGCTTTTATGTTTTTTACATATTCATTTAAGGCCTTTGCAAATTCGTTTATGTTCCATAATCGGGAATCATAGGTGGCATCAATAATTTTTGAGTGATTGACAAAGCTCATTGGTTTGCTGGAGATAAGCTTTACTTTTTTATTATATAATTCGTGGACGCATCTAGCCATATAGTAGGCGTTGGCATCACTACCAATAATTATTATTTCATAGTGCATAAAATCATTCCTTCAATATTTTATTTCAGTTAGTTTGTCATCTTCTGTATAAATGCGAGGTACACGGTTTGTGATACTTGTAAAAAGTTGATAGGCACTTATGCCGAGTTCATTTGATTTCTTTTTAGCATCGTCAAATATTATAACATGATCTTTTAGTTTTACGCTATCATCGATTTTAATAGTAGTCATATCCATGCCTATTTCACCGATGATTTGATATTCTTTATTATTGATTTGAACGGTTTGTCCCTCGTAATTTTTACTTAGTCCGTCCGCAAAACCAATAGGAAGGGTAGCTATTTTTATATCTTCATTAGCTATATATTTAGCTCCATATCCAACATATTCGCCTTTTTTTACCTTTTTGATGGTCATTATAGTAGTGTGAAGAGAAAAGGCGGTTTTAAGATTTAAATTATTTTCGTAAGTAATATCTTTAATATGATTTTTTTTAAGGTACATATTTCGTTTGATTAATCTAAATCCTTTGGGTTTATTTATTTTTTGAGGAAAGCCATACATTATAATACCAAGTCTTATGCCAGTTACATATTTAGGCATTTTATGTGTAACTAAAATTAAAGATCGAGATATGTGAACGATAGGAATTTCATTTAAATCGATTAAGCTAGTAATTTTTTCAAAGTTTTGTAAATCCTGTTCATAGTGGCTATCCCAAATGCCAGAGGTACCTAGGTGAGTGTATATTCCCTCTAAAATAATATTTGAATTTTTAAGAGTATCAAATACTTCTTTAACTTCATTTTTATCTTTAAAGCCTAATCTATTCATGCCACTATCGATTTTTAAGTGAGCTTTTAAATTTAAAGATAAATCTATTTTTTTAAAATAATCATAATCTGGTATGGTGATAGTAATATTTTTTTGCTTGCAGATATTTAAAAATTCATGATCAATAGGTTCTAGGCATAAAATAGGAATGTTTTCATTTTTATCTCTAATGCTTAGACATTCCTCTAAGGAAGAAGCTGCAAGGTAGTTGATTCCACCTTTGATTAAACTGTTGATAATATAATCGCCATGTCCATAGGCGTTTGCTTTAACAACACCTATATAATATTTATAAGGATAGTTTTGTTTTATATTTTGAATATTATTGGTTAGGGTATTACAATTAATTAAAGCATAAGTTTTTCGATACATTTTAATTCACCTTTTTCTTTACATTTTAATATTGCTTTGTGGAAAACTTTTCACTTTTCCACATTATATAACAATTTGCTTAGGAGTGCAAGAAGGGGTAAAAAAACGTTATAAAATAAGGGTAATTTGATGAATTTAAAAAAGCGAGTGTATAATAAATGTCAAAAAAAAGTGGAAAAAATGTATACTTTTGATGTTCTATATGATATAATACAAAGCAGGTGATTAAGTTATGCTTGAAGAAGTTAAAATCATACTGGATGGTAATGAAAATTTAACTAGTGAGGTTAAGGATAACCTTATGGAACTTATTACAATCTTTCACGAAATATTTAAAGATGTGGATTTAGCGACTTTGAAAGAGAAACTTAAGACTTTAAAGATAAAAAGGGAGAGTATGTATTTGGTTAAAATGCCGTGTAAGTATATTCCGCACAATAACGAGATTGCTATTAACTATGGACTTATTACAGAAGCGGATGCAAGACACTGGCTTATGCATAGTTTACTTGGGGTTATTACTGCTAAAGATAATTATTATGGATTTAACGATGAGGGAGATTCTTTACTCGCATTAAATGAAGGCTATACGGAGATACTTACTAATAATTTAGTGGGAGATGTCGATAATAATTTTTTTACAGATGAAATTATTATGACTAATTTAATTAGTAAGGTTATTGGTGAAGATGTTTTATACAAGGCTTATTTTAATAACGATGCTAAAATGGTATTAAAAGCAATGGCAGAAGCGGAGGTAAAATGATGGTATTAGCTGATTTAATTAGTGATATGAACAGTAATTACGAAAACAGAAAGCATGGTGGAAATTCTCATGTGTTTGATATGCAGGAGAAATTATTTTCGGCTTTTCCTATGATTGGTGTAGAGAATATATTTGCCTCTGAGATTTATTTGCCAATTGGTCAGAGAATAGAACCTGGTAGTTTAGATAGTTTGAAGACGGTAATTGACGAATATCAAGCACAAATGGCTTTATCTGGTGCGAAAAAACTTAACTAACTTGTGTTAGTTTTCTTTGATTTTTATGGAAAAAGTGTTATAATTGATATTGGAATTTAAAAAGCGAAGATTAAGACGTAGTAATAAAAGTAATTATTGATAGAGAGCTAACGGTTGGTGGAAGTTAGTAATAATCTTTTATGAATTCACCTTAGGAGCTATGTGTGCAAAGACATATCGGTAACGCGTTATAGTTATCAAGGTAAGTTTACTTACGAATTAAGGTGGTACCACGTTTGAATCACGTCCTTATTGGATGTGATTTTTTATATATAGGGAGGTTTTTATGAATTTAGACAAGATTTTAAGAGATTTAAAAAATAATTTGGAAAGTGTTGAGTCACTTCATGATTTAAGTGAGGTTAAGGCTCATTATTTGGGGAAAAAAGGTGAAATTACATCTTTGTATTCTAAAATGAAAGATTTAAGTGCAGAAGAGAAGAAAAAGTTTGGTGCTTTAATTAATAATGTTAAAAATGAAGCGGCTGATTTAATTGATAATAAGAAAAAAGAAATGGAAAATGAAATATTAAATGAGAAACTTCAAAACGAAAGCATCGATATTAGTTTACCGGCAACTGAAATTATTGTTGGTGCTCCAAGTATTTTAGAAAAAATGATTGAAGATGTTGAAAGCTTACTTATGTCTATGGGGTATGATGTAGTTGATGGTCCAGAGGTTGAAAAAGATGAGTATAATTTTGAAATGCTTAATTTACCTAAGGGACATCCGGCTAGAGATGCTCAAGATACATTTTATGTTAAGGGGGATGAACTTTTACTTCGCAGTCAAACCTCACCAGTGCAAGTTAGGACGATGCTTGCAGGAAAAGGTGAGAAACCTATTAGAATGATATGTCCTGGTAAGACTTATAGAAGAGATGATGATGACGCAACACATTCACATCAATTTATGCAGATAGAGGGATTACTTGTCGATAAGAATATTAGTTTATCTGATTTAAAAGGAACTTTTGATTTGATTGCGAAACATTTATTTGGCGAAGATTGTGAGACAAGATTTAGACCTAGTTATTATCCTTTTACTGAACCTTCTGTGGAGATGGATATTACTTGCCATCACTGTAAGGGTAAAGGTTGTGCAATATGTAAAAATACTGGTTTTATTACTGTTTCTGGCGGAGGAATGGTTCATCCAAAGGTTTTAGAAAACTGTGGATATGATCCTAAAAAGTGGAGTGGTTTTGCATTTGGCTTTGGAGCTGAAAGACTTGCAATGATTAAATATGGCATTGATGATTTAAGAGTATTTTATACTAATGATTTAAGAGAAAGCAGAGTATTTGACAGGAAGGAGGCTAACTAATGATAGATTTAGAGTGGGTAAAAGATTATATAGATATATCTGACCAAGATTTAAAGGAACTTGCGGTTAAGATTACTAAAGCCGGAATTAATATTGAAAAAGTAATTACCAATCATATCGACAATTTAGTAATTGGTGAGGTTTTAAAGTGTGAGAATCATCCTGATTCTGATCATTTACATGTATGTTTAGTTAATGTTGGGGATAAAAATTTACAAATTGTTTGTGGGGCTCCTAATGTTAGAGAAGGCTTGAAAGTTATCGTAGCTTTGCCTGGAGCTATTTTACCTGGAGATTTTGCGATTAAGAAAAGTAAAATTAGAGGAGTAGAGTCTAATGGTATGCTTTGTGCACTTTATGAACTTGGTTTAGAAGAAAAAAATGAACAAACTTATAGTAAGGGAATTTATGAGGTAGATTCTAAAGCTAAGGTTGGTGTGGATGCAATGAAGTATCTTAATTTAGATGATACTTTATATGAACTTGATGTTCACAAGCATCGTAATAACGATTGTTATTATCATATAGGTTTTGCTTATGAAATTGGAGCTATTTTAAATAGGAAGGTTACTTTACCTTCAGATAAAACAACTCCTATTAAAGACGAGATTAAGAATTATTTTAGTTTAAAGGTTGATACTGATAAATGTCCATATTATTTAGCTAAAATGGTTACAGGAGTTAAAATTGGTGAATCACCTGAGTTTATTAAAAGAAGACTTACGGCTTATGGCATGCGTTCTATTAATAATGTTGTTGATATATCAAATTATGTGATGCTTGAGTATGGGCAGCCATTACATTTTTTTGACAAGGATACTTTAGGCGATAAGATTTTAGTTAGAAATGCTTTAGATGGTGAGAAAATTAAAACTTTAGATGGTGTGACTAGGGTTTTAAATAGTGAGGATATTGTTATTACAGATGGCGAAAAACCAGTTTGTCTTGCCGGTGTTATGGGTGGTGAGAATACTGAAGTTACGGAAAACACTAAAAACATTTTAATTGAAAGTGCAATATTTGATGGAGTGAGTATTAGAAATACTTCTAATAGGCTTGAATTAAGAAGTGAGGCTTCCATTCGCTATGGTAAAGGTTTGAGTTTTGAATATACACAAAAGGCTATTGAAAGAGCTTGTCATTTACTTGAAAAATATGCGGGAGCTAAGGTGCTTTCTGGGACGGTTAAGCATGATAAAGTTGATAAAACGCCAAAGGTTGTAAGTTTTAAATCTTCTCAGATTAATGAATTGCTTGGCATTACTATTTCTGATGAAGATGTGAAGGTTGAACTTAATCGTTTAGGTTTCCCATTTGAATATGAAGATGGTAATTTTAAAGCGATAATTCCTTTTAGAAGACTTGATATTGATCCTTATGTGAATGATATTGCGGAAGAAGTTGGAAGGCTTTATGGTTATCATAATTTGGTTTCGACTTTGCCTAGGGTGGAAATTAAGAAAGGTAAATATGATTTAGACATAAAATTTCGTAAGATTATTTCTAAGAGATTACGTTCTTTAGGTTTAAATGAGGTTAAAACTTATACTTTAGTTTCATCTGATATGGCTTCGAAGTTTAAATATGAAGATAAAAAACAGATTACTTTGCCACTTCCTATGAGTGTAGATAAGTCTGTTATTAGAACTAGTTTAATTTCTTCTCTTTTAAAGGTATACAAATACAACCGTGATCACAAGGTTAATGATATAAATATATATGAGATTGCGAAAACTTATGATGCTTCTTATAATGAGGAAAGTAAGATTGGTATGCTTATGAGTGGTAATTATTTACTTAATCAGTGGTTAGGGGTAAATGTTAAAGTTGATTTTTATTTGATTAAGGGTGTGGTTCAAAATATTTTAGACTATTTAGGTTTTAAAAACAGATATACTTTTGAAAAGGTAGAAATACCCGATTTACATCCTGGAATGTGTGCGAGCATTTTACTCGATAGAAAAAAAATAGGTGTTATTGGAAGGGTGCATCCTACTTTAATTAAGGAAGATGTTTATGTGGCTGAACTTTCTTTGGAAGCACTTATGAGTAAAGTTAAACCTATTAAATTTAAGGAAGCTTTAAAATATCCAGAGATTGTCAAGGATATGGCTTTTATATTTAAAAAAGATGTACTTTCTTCTGAAGTTATAGATGTTATTAGAAAAGCTGGCGGCAGACTTTTAACAGAAGTTAAATTGTTTGATGTTTATACTGGGGAAAATGTGGCTAGCGATGAGAGGTCTTTAGCTTATTCATTGACATTTTCAGCTGCCGATAGGACTTTAAGTGAAGAAGAGGTTATGAAGGTGTTTGAAAATATCATTGGTAAAGTCGAAGAAAAATTTGGGGCTAAACTTAGAAATAAATAATAAGCATTTTTACAAAATATGACATAAAGAATAGGTCATTTATTGACAAGATACATAAAATATAATAAAATGTAAGTGCTGAGCATGTGTTATAGAAATTTTACTTTGCCTGTTTTTATAACATGTGTGACTGCAATTCAATGAAAACCATTTTATGGTGCACATTTACTGCGGTCTGGTTGAAACCGCATACTAGGGTTATTTGAAATTTCTAGTAATTCTCTTACAATTCAACCTCTTGCTTGGGTCTATAGCCAAGTGGTAAGGCGTGGGACTGCAACTCCCTGATCGTTGGTTCAAATCCGACTAGGCCCTCCATTGAAATATAAAGAAATTCTAGTAATAGAGTTTCTTTTTTTGTTTAGGTACTTGTTAAATGTCAAAAATTAGGTTATACTTATATAGTACGCGTGGGAGGTCTTGTATGAAAAAACTTACTAAGCACAAAGCATTATTTATTATTACTTTGATAAGTATTTTGATTTTGTTTGGAGGATCTGGATATTTGATTTTTACAATATCTAAATTAAATAATATTGAAAATACTTTGAGATTAGTTGGATCGATTTTACTAGTGATTATTTGTTTAATTTTATTTGTTTTAAGTATTAGATTTTTAAATAAATATAAAAAGGTTAAATTAATTATTGTGATAATTTTAATGTTGCTTATAGGCGGAGTTTCAATATTTGCAGGTTATAATGTTGATAAGATTTATGGAGCTTTAGCTAAAGTGAGTGACACTTCAGGATATACGACTTATTCTTCTAGTTTAGTTACTTTAAAAGACAATAAAGCAGATAGTATTAAGGAAATTTCTGATTCAGAGCTTGGCATTTTGAGTGATACTACAAGTTATGAAGGAAATATTATTCCTAAGGAAGTTATTAAAGAGCAAAAACTTAAGAATAAAACCAAGGAATATACTAGTTATATTGCTATGATAGATGCTTTATATAATGGAGAGATTGACTATATATTTTTACCAACAAACTATGCAGTGATGTTTGGTAATATGGAAGGTTATGAAGATATAAAGGATAAAACTAAGGTTTTATTAACGCAGACTAAAAAAGTTAAAGATAAAAGTGGTGATCGGAATAGTTCGAATACTAAAGCTATAACTGAACCTTTTACTATTTTGCTTATGGGTGTTGATTCTGATGCAGAAGGTATTGCGAATGGGTCTTTTAATGGAGATTCTTTAATGCTTATTACTTTTAATCCTAAAACACTTAGTACAACTATTTTAAGTATTCCAAGAGATTCTTATGTGCCGATTGCATGTTTTAGTGGTCAAAGGAAAAATAAAATCACACATGCTGCTTGGCAGGGCGAAGAATGTATGATGAATACGATTGAAAATTTTTTAGATGTAAAAATAGATTATTATGTTAAGATTAATTTTGCTGGTGTAGTTCAACTTGTAGATACTTTAGGTGGTGTCGAGATAGATGTTCCTTATAATTTGTGTGAACAAAATAGTAAACGTCAGTGGGGAAATAATACAATTTATATTGAAAAAGGTTTTCAAACTTTAAATGGTGAGCAAGCTTTGGCTTATGCGCGTAATCGTCATCCAAATCCTGGTAAATGTTCTTCTAAGTGGACAAATTATACAAGTAATGATTTTATTCGTGGTGAACATCAGCAGGAGGTTGTTACAGCTATTTTAAATAAATTTAAGGATATAGATAATTTAGATACAGTATATAAATTGCTTGATACGATTAGTAATAATATGGTTACTAATATGAGTACTGATCAAATACTTTCTTTATACAATGTATTTAAGGATGTGGCTTCTAAGAGTGCGGGAATGGATAATATGGCTGATGTGCTTGGTATTCAAAGATTAAAATTAAATGGTTATGATGCTAGAATATATGATTATGGTGGAACTAATTTGTCGCTTTATAATTATGTTTTATACGATGATAGTGTTAAAGCGGTTTCTAATGCGATGAAGGAAAATTTAGGCGAGAAAAAGACTAAAGTTATTAAATCATTTAGTTTTGATATAAATACTCCTTATGAGAAAAAGGTTATTGGAGCTGATATTACTGGAACTAGAAGTTTAGTTCAACTTCCAAATTTTGTTGGACAAACTGTTGATTATGTGAGATCTTATTGTTCAAGAAATGGTATTAGTTTATCTGTGAAGGGTGGTAATGGTTATGTACTTAGTCAAAGTGTTCCTTCTGGAGCTAATATAGAAGATGTAAACTCTATTACAGTAACAGCTGGCGGAACTACTAATACGACAACAATTACTGATGATAATAATAAAGAAAATGATGTATTAGAAGATAGTGGGGTACTTCCACCTGAACCAGATGAACCAAAAGAAGATCCAGAAGATCCACCAGCGGGTCCAGGAGAAGAAACTGAATCAGGAGATTCCGAGGAATCTCAGATAACAGAATAAACTCAAAATTTTGAGTTTTTTTCTTTTATCATTGATTTTTAAAGTTATATATTAAAAGAAGGTTAAACAAAACCTTCTTAATTTTTTTTATTTAATATTTTACCTTTGTCATTTGTATCATAAATGGTTTCTTCTTCTGACTGATATCCTAAGTTTACACATATTTTTTTGTCAGTGATATACATTTTTGTTTTACAAGGAAAAGATACTATATCAGCATCAATATTAGCTTTATGACAAGCATTAAGTAAATATTCATCAGGTCCATAATCTACGCGTAAAGTTAATACATTATTAGCTTGAGTAATAATTCCTTTTAAAATTTCATCATGTAAATATTTTTTAAAATTTATTATTTGTTCATCAGTATATTTGATTTCATTTATGATGTCATTAGCTAACCATTCAAAATAACCACCATTATTGAATTGAGGATTTTGTAAAGCATTAGCCCACCAATTTGTAGCAATATCAATTATATAGTTAAGATTTTCTTTTTCTTCTTCCGGCATAGTAATCCATTTTTTGCACGCATGTATTATTTGTTTTAGATCATATGTTTTGTATATATCTTCATATAAAAATGATAAGCCATATAATTCGAAATAGTCATTAAGTGTTATTGTGTCTAGTTCATTATTGATATTAAATGTTTTTAAATTGTATTTTTCAATATATTCTATTTTTGAAGAATCATCAAATGTAAATGGTGGCATACACCATCCGTAAACAATTCGCATTTTTTCTTTAGATTTTTCTTGTTTAATTTCGATTAAATCTGCATATCTAACAAACAAGTTTTTAGATAAAAATATATTTTCATGTCCTTTTCTTTTTATTGTGTTCATTTTGTCATTTCCATTTAGGTCAATTGCAAAGATAGTATATTCTTCTGCATCACTTATTTCAAATTCATCTGAATTGATTGTAGCAAAACCATTAACTCTCGAATCTATTCCACATTCTGATTTATCTCCATATAAAATGTATTTAGCTTTAGATATTATAGTTTTTTTATATTTTTCTTGTTTTGTTAAATCTTGATCTTTTTGCAAATGTTTTTCGTAATTTTCGATAGCATCTTGAATAACCCAAGAGAAATCTCCTGAGATATTATTATGACTAAGGCCATATTTCATTATTGATTCACGAACTATAGAAATTAAATCGTTTATAAAAAAGGGATCTAAAACTATTTTATGTGAGTATTTATTAATTAAATCAAGTTTTTTTTCATGAATTTTTTTGTAATTCTTTTCAAGTATTATTATTTTTTCTCCTTTTGAATTAATTAAAAAGTCTACATTTTTTTCATTTGTGGGTGAGTTAATTTCAAATTCCTTAAGTATATCATCATGCAATTGAATATACTCTTTTAGTGTAATAGCATCTTGTTGACTAGCCACTATTTCTTGTGAATAATTTAAACGAGTTCTATAAAAATTTTCAACAACACCTGCAATTTTTTTTCTAACTTCGTTAGATAAATTAAATTTTTTATTTTCCATTAATATTTCTCCTTATATGAAAATTTAAGAAAAATTATCTATTTTTTTCTTAGTGCTTATATATTATACAAAAAAAAACAAAAAAGCAAGGTTTTTTCCTTGCTTTTTAAACCTTATTATTAGATAATATTAAAGGAAAGAGGGATATTATGGATAGGAAAGAATTTGCTGATAGACTATTAGATACTAAACATGACTATGAATACTATGAAAATTTATATCCAGAAAGAGAATTAAATGATAAAGCTATGGTAACTAGATATGCACCCAGTCCAACTGGTTTTGTGCATTTAGGAGCTTTGTATGCGGCTTTTATTTCTATGAAAATGGCTAATCAAAGTAATGGGGTTTTCTTTTTAAGAATTGAAGATACTGATCAAAAAAGAAGTATTGAAGATGGTGTTAGTAAAATTATTACTGATTTAGCTAATTTTAGTATTACTTTTGACGAAGGTGTTACTTTAGATGGTGATAAAGGTGAATATGGCCCTTATACGCAAAGTGAAAGAGGAGATATTTATAGGGCATATGCAAAAAAATTAATTATAGAAGGAAAAGCTTATCCTTGTTTTTGTTCACAAGAGAGTTTGAAAGAAGATAGAGAAAGACAAGAAAAACATAAAGAGAGAATAGGTTATTATGGTTATTATGCAAGATGTAGAAATTTATCTATGGAAGAAGTTACTCAAAAAATAGAAAATGGGGAAAAATATATTATTAGATTAAAATCTAATGGTAATTTTAATCACAGATTTAAATTTAAAGATGAGATAAAGGGTAAGATGGAACTGCCCGAAAATGATCAAGATATAGTTATTATTAAATCTGATGGCCTTCCTACTTATCATTTTGCACATGCGATTGACGATCATTTAATGAGAACTACGCATGTTATTAGGGGAGACGAGTGGTTTTCTTCAATTCCCGTTCATGTTCAGTTGTTTGAATATTTAGGGTTTAAAGTTCCTAAGTATGCTCATATATCTCCAATTACTATAGAAGATAATGGTACTAAAAGAAAATTAAGTAAAAGAAAAGATCCAGAGGCGGCAATAAGTTATTATCATGAAAAAGGTATTCCAAATAAAGCGGTTATGCTTTATTTGGAAACGGTTGCTAATTCTAATTTTGAAATGTGGATGAATCAAAATAAAGATAAAGACGTTAAAGAGTTTATTTTAGATTTTAAAAAAATGCCAGTAGGTGGAAGTTTATTTGATTATGATAAACTTATGAATATTTCCAAAAATTATATTAGTACTTTAAAGGCTTTAGAAGTATATGATATGACTTTAGATTGGGCAAGACAGTATGATAATGATTTCGCTTTACTTTTAGAAAAATATAAAGATTATAGTACAGCAATATTTAATATTGAAAGAGAGCAGAAAAAACCTCGCAAGGATATTGGATATTTTGGAGATGTTAAAAATCAAATTTGGTATATGTATGATGAGTTATTTAAACCAAAAGAATATGAATGGCAAAAAGTTACTGAAAAGTGCGAAATAAAAAATATTTTAGATGTTTATTTGAATAAATATTATAATGAAAAAGATGATAAAAATATTTGGTTTGATAATATGAAAAAAGCAGCTATAGAGCTTGGTTATGCTGGTGAAATGAGGGAGTATAAAGAAAATCCTGATAAATATAAAGGAAGTATTGCTGATTTTAGTACAGTTGTTAGAGTTAGTTTAACTAGTAAATCAAATACTCCGGATTTATATGAAATTATGAGATTACTTGGTGAAAAAAGAATGAATGAACGAGTTAAGATGGTCGGTTGATCATCTTTTTAAAATTTTTGTCTATTTTTAGCACTCTTTCTTGACAAGTGCTAAAAATAGTGGTATAACATAATTGTAAAAGAAAGAAGGAATGAATATGAGAATGTTACCAAGAAGATTTGATTTAGATAGTATGTTTGACATTTTTACTCCAAGTGTTGATATGAAGTGTGACATCTATGA
>CALVII010000003.1 GCA_944329465.1 uncultured Bacilli bacterium
GCAGGTGTTGAACCACAAACTGAAACAGTTTGGAGACAAGCAACTGAATATAATGTTCCTAGAATGATTTTTGCCAATAAAATGGATAAAATGGGAGCAGATTTTGAATTTAGTTTAAAGAGTATTGAAGAACGTTTAGGTGTTAATGCTAAACCAATTGAATGGCCAATTGGTGCTGAAAGTAATTTTACTGGTGTAGTTGATTTAATTACTAGAAAAGCTTATAAGTATGATGGAAAACCTGAAGAAAATCCAGAAATCATTGATATTCCTGCAGATTTAGTAGATATAGTTGAGGAAAAACGTAATGACTTAATCGAAGCAGTTGCAGAATTTGATGATGATTTAATGAATAAATATTTAGAGGGAGAAGAAATTTCAGTTGATGAAATTAAAGCTGCTATTAGAAAAGGAACTTTAGCTGTTAAATTCTTCCCTGTAATGTGTGGTACTGCACTTGGAAATAAAGGTATTAAATTATTACTTGATGCTGTAGTTGATTATTTACCAGCACCTACAGATGTTGAAGCAATTGAAGGTGTTGATATGAATGGTAATGAAATTAAAAGACATCCTAGTGATAACGAACCATTCTCAGCTTTAGCATTTAAAGTTATGACTGATCCATTTGTTGGACGTTTAACTTTTATCAGAGTTTATTCTGGTCATTTATCTAATGGTTCATATGTATTAAATTCAAATAAAGATAAGAAGGAAAGAGTAGGACGTATCTTACAGATGCATGCTAATCACAGACAAGAAATTACCGATGTTTATACAGGAGATATTGCAGCAGTTGTTGGTCTTAAAGCTACAACTACAGGTGATACTTTATGTGATGAAAAACATGCTTGTATATTAGCTCCTATGGAATTCCCAGAACCAGTTATTGAACTTGCTGTTGAACCAAAATCTAAAGATGACCAAGATAAGATGGCTTTAGCTTTACAAAAATTATCTGAAGAAGATCCAACATTTAGAGCTACAACTGATCATGAAACTGGTCAAACTATCATTGCTGGTGTTGGTGAATTACACTTAGACATCATTATTGATAGAATGAAAAGAGAATTTGGTGTTGAAGCTAATGTTGGTAACCCACAAGTTGCTTATAGAGAAACTATTAAGAAAAAAGGCGACTGCGAAGGAAAATACATTAAACAATCAGGTGGCCGTGGACAATATGGACACGTTTGGGTTGAATTTGAACCTAATCCTGGTAAAGGATATGAGTTTGTTGATGCTATTGTTGGAGGTGTAGTTCCAAGAGAATACATTCCAGTAGTAGATAAAGGCTTACAAGAAGCTATGGAATCTGGTATTTTAGCTGGATATCCTGTAATTGATGTTAAAGCTACTTTACATGATGGATCTTATCATGATGTTGATTCATCTGAAATGGCATTTAAAGTTGCGGCATCTTTAGCTTTAAAAGAGGCTAAGAAAAATTGTGATCCAGTTATTTTGGAACCAATTATGAGTGTTGAAGTAACAGTTCCAGAAGAATTCTTAGGAACAGTTATGGGTGATATTACTGCAAGACGTGGTAGACCAATGGGTCAAAGCTCACGCGGTAATGCTTTGAATATTGATGCAATGGTACCACTTTCAGAAATGTTTGGATATGTAACAAGTTTACGTTCTAATACACAAGGTAGAGGTAACTTCTCAATGAAGTTTGATCACTATGAAGAAGTACCTAAAAATATCGCAGAAGATATTATCAAAAAAAATGGTGGAAACTAAATTAAAACAGTTGAAATTTTAGTTTAGTCATGTTAAAATGTTTATTGAAATAAGAAAAAGGAGGAAATTAAAATGGCAAAAGAAAAATTTGACCGTTCAAAACCACATGTTAATATTGGTACTATTGGACACGTTGACCATGGTAAAACAACATTAACTGCGGCTATTACAAAATATTTATCAGATCAAAATCCTAGTTGGGCTAAATTCGAAGCATATGCTGATATCGATAAAGCTCCAGAAGAAAGAGAACGTGGTATTACTATTAATACTGCTCATATCGAATATGAAACAGCTAATAGACACTATGCTCACGTTGACTGCCCAGGCCACGCTGACTATGTTAAAAACATGATCACTGGTGCTGCTCAAATGGATGGTGCTATCTTAGTTATTGCGGCTACAGATGGACCTATGGCACAAACTCGTGAACACATCTTACTATCTCGTCAAGTTGGAGTACCTCGTATGGTTGTATTCTTAAATAAATGCGATATGGTAGATGATGAAGAATTATTAGACCTTGTTGAAATGGAAGTAAGAGAGCTATTAACTGAATATGGTTATGATGGCGACAATACTCCAATTATCAGAGGTTCTGCTTTAAAAGCTTTAGAAGGAGACGCTAATTACGAAGCTAAAATTGGTGAGTTAATGGATGCTGTTGATTCATGGATTGAAACTCCAGCTCGTGATAATGAAAAACCATTCTTAATGCCAATTGAAGATGTATTCACTATCACTGGACGTGGTACAGTTGTTACTGGACGTGTTGAACGTGGTGAATTAAAATTAAATGAAGAAGTTGAAATCGTTGGACTTAAACCTACTAAGAAAACAGTTGTTACTGGTATCGAAATGTTTAGAAAACAACTTGATTTTACTGAAGCAGGAGACAACACTGGATTATTACTTCGTGGTGTATCTCGTGATGAAGTTGAAAGAGGACAAGTTATTGCTAAACCTGGTTCAGTTACTCCACATACTAAGTTCAAAGCTCAAGTTTATGTACTTAGTAAAGAAGAAGGTGGAAGACATACTCCATTCTTCAGTAACTATCGTCCACAATTCTACTTCCGTACAACTGATGTAACTGGTGTTATTGAATTACCTGAAGGTGTTGAAATGGTAATGCCTGGTGACAATGTTGAAATGACAGTAGAATTAATCGCACCAATCGCTATTGAAAATGGTACTAAATTCTCTATCCGTGAAGGTGGTAGAACAGTTGGTGCTGGTAACGTTTCAGAAGTTATCGAATAATAAATGTTTATTAAAATCAGAGATTTTCTCTGGTTTTTTTATTCTTTATATAATTTATTTTGTTGACCTTTGATGTTTTTAAATATATTAGATATAAAATGGTGTTTGTTATAAAATTTATTATGTGATAAAAAATATATTTGATATAAGCGTTTTTATTATTGGCGTTTTCATTGACTTTTATATGAAAAAACAATATAATTTTAAATAGTGAAAGGGTGTATAATATGTTACAAAAACCAAAGGGAACTTATGATATATATGGCGACAAAGCTTTAACTTATCTTTATTTTAGAAAAATAGCCAAAGCTTTAATGGATAAATACAATGCGAAGTTTATTGAAACTCCAATATTTGAATCAAGTGAGCTTTTTCATAGAGGTGTTGGAGAAACTACGGATATTGTAAGTAAGGAAACTTATGATTTTAAGGATAGAGGAGATAGAAATTTAACGCTTAGACCAGAAGGAACGGCTGGTATTGTTAGATGTTTTATTGAAAATAAGTTATATGTGGAAAATTTACCTTTAAAAACATGGTATTTAGGACCAATGTTTAGATATGAAAGACCGCAAGCAGGAAGATATAGAGAATTTTATCAATTTGGGGTTGAAGCTTTTGGCTCTAATGATCCAATGATGGATGCAGAAATTATTGGTATGGCTTGTAATTTATTTAAGATATTAGGTTTAAAAGGAGTAAGTGTTAATATAAATACTTTGGGAGATAAAGAATCTAGAGAAAATTATAGAAAAGCTTTGCTTGATTATTTTAAACCTTATTTAAATGATTTATGTGAAGATTGTCAGAGAAGATATGAAAAAAATCCTCTACGTATTTTAGATTGTAAAGTAGATAGTTCTAATGAAATTATGAAAGATGCACCTAAAATATTAGATTATTTAAATGAAGAAAGTAAAAAACATTTTGACAAAGTAAAAGAGTATTTAGATGCGATGAATATAGATTATAAAGTTAATCCAAATATTGTTAGAGGACTTGATTATTATACGCACACTGTATTTGAAGTTCAAGCTGATATTAAAGGCTTTGGTGCTCAAAGTACTTTGGCTGCTGGCGGAAGATATGACCATTTAGTGGAATTTATTGGTGGTCCTAGTGTACCTGGTGTTGGTTTTGCTTTAGGTTTAGAAAGATTATTTTTAGCTTTAGATGCCGAAAAAATAGATATTAGAGAAGTTGTTTGTCCTGATGTTTATATATTTAGTGCGGGAGAGAATCAAAAAACTAATGTTTTAGCTTTAGCTAATGATTTAAGAATGGCTGGTTTTAATACTGAAGTTGATTATGATTCAAAGAATTTTAAAAGTAACTTTAAAAGAGCTGATAAAGTTATGGCTAAATATATTATTATAATTGGAGAAGAAGAAGTTAATACTAAAATTTTAACAGTTAAAAATAATGAAACTAAGGAAGAATATAAAGTTGAATTAGATAAATTAATAGAGTTTTTAGATGAAAAAATAGGTGATGAGGATGAAGATTAACAATACAAGTATTGGTAAGAAAAATGTGGGAGAGACAGTTACTTTATATGGCTGGGTTAATAGAAAAAGAGATTTAGGTGGACTTGTTTTTATTGATTTAAGAGATAGAAGTGGAATTATTCAATTGGTGGTTGACCCTAAAAGTGGAGTATATGATTTAGCCAGCACCCTTAAAAACGAATATGTTATAAAAGTAAGTGGTAAAGTTGTTTTAAGAAAAGAAGCTAATAAAAATTTAAAAACTGGCGAGGTTGAAATAGAGGTTTTATCTTTAGATATTTTAAATAAATCTATTGATTTACCTTTTGATTTAAATAATGTAACAGCTTTAGAGGATACAAGACTAAAATACCGTTATTTAGATTTAAGGAGAGAAGAGCTTAAGAATAATTTAATGGTTAAACATAAAGTGATGCAAAGTGCGAGAAAATATTTAAATTCTTTAGATTTTATGGAAATAGAAACACCAATTCTTTGTAAATCAACACCTGAAGGAGCTAGAGATTACTTAGTGCCATCTAGAGTTAATAAAGGTTGTTTTTATGCTTTACCACAATCTCCTCAACTTTTTAAACAAATACTTATGATGAGTTCTATGGAGAGATATTATCAAATTGCTAGATGTTTTAGGGATGAGGATTTACGCGCTGATAGACAACCAGAATTTACGCAAATTGATATGGAAATGAGCTTTTTATCACAAGATGAAATTATGAATATTACTGAAGGGTTACTTTATAATATATTTAAGGAAGTAAAAAATATAGAAATAAAACTTCCTATTAATAGAATGACTTATGATGAAGCTATTAATTTATATGGTTCAGATAAACCAGATTTAAGATTTGAAAATCCTATTTATGATATTACAGATTATTTTAAAGAAAGTGATTTTAGTTTATTTAAAAATATTATAAATGATGGTGGAATAATTAACGCTTTGGTATTTAATGCGGCAGATAAATATTCGAGAAAAGATATTGATAAGTTAACAGATTATGTTAAAACTTATGGAGCTAAAGCTTTAGCTTTCTTAAAATATAATGGTGAGTTTACTGGTAGTATTGCTAAATTTGTAAATGAAGAAATAGGTAAAAATTTAATTAGAAGTTTAGATTTAAAAGATAATGATCTGGTTTTAATTATAGCGGGCGATAAGAAAATGGTTAAGACTTCTTTGGGAGCTTTAAGGTGTAAAGTAGCTAAAGATTTAGATTTAATTTCTAAAGATAAATATGCTTTAACTTGGGTAACTGATTTTCCGATGTTTGAATATAGTGAGGAAGAAGAAAGGTATATTGCTTGCCATCATCCATTTACTTTGCCACAGGATATAGATGGTTTGGATGATAAAGAAAATGCGAAAGCATATGCTTATGATATAGTTATTAATGGTTATGAAGCAGGTGGTGGAAGTCTTAGAATATATAATCCTTTAGACCAGGAAAAAGTGCTAGAGGCTTTAGGATTTTCTAAAGAGCAAGCTTTAAGCCAGTTTGGATTTTTATTAGATGCTTTAAAATATGGTTGTCCACCTCATGGAGGTTTGGCTTTAGGATTAGAAAGACTTACTATGATACTTTGCGGTACGGAAAATATCCGTGATGTTATTGCTTTTCCTAAAACGACAAGTGCGTCTTGTTTAATGACTGAAGCTCCTAGTGAAGTTGCTTTAAAACAATTGGATGAATTACATATAAAAATTAGTGAATAAAAGGGGCTTTAGGAATAGGTGGTTACATGAATAGACAAGAGATTTATGAATTATTAAAAGATAATCTTTGTATTCAAGATAAAGCTTTACAAAAATTAGTATGGGCACTTTATAATAATTTTTATAATGATAGTGTTAAACAAAATATTTTACTTATTGGCGATAGAGGAACTGGGAAAACAACAATGCTTAAAAAAGCGGCAGATTTAATGGATATTCCTTTTGGAGAGGTTTACAATGCTTTTTCTTTTGAGAATATTAACATGAATTTACTTAGTAATGGATTGGTCCAACTAGGTATGAATAGTGATACTTATGAAGGTATTTTATTACTTCATGATTTTCAAGATGCTTTTATAAAAGGCCACAGTTTAGAATTTAATGCTATGGTGGCTTCTAATGTTTTAAATTTAAATAACTACGGATATTTTAATACATCTAATATATGCTTTGTGGGAGAGATAGATACTGATAATGTAAGGGATATTTTTGGAAATGATTTGATTTTATCTGATTTAGATACCAATGATTTTACTTCACCTACTTTGAGTATAATTCAAGGCTATTTAACTAATGTGAATAGAATTAAAGAAGATAAAGATGGTAATAGGAGTGCGAATATTGGGTTTGAAAAATATGTTTCAAATGTAATTAAAAGCCGTTTTTTAGCTTCGACAACTTTGGATGTATTTAAACAAAGAATTTATATGGAAGATATGGGAGCTAGTGATATTGTTAAAGCTTTATCTTCGTCAATTTCGGCTTTAAATTTATATAAAGATGATTTACTTGAAGATTATTTGTCTTCAGAAGAATTTGTGCGAAAAGTAGCGGGTTATATTTTGGAAAGTGGCGAAGGTCTTCATGCGACTAATGCAGCTATTGAAAATGTTTTTATGAATGATTATAAACATGGTGCGAAGGTTTTGAAAAATGATTCTTTATTTATTTCTCACAAAAAATAAATGTTTGGAGGTAGTAATATGGAAACTCAAAATGTATATAATGAGTTAAAAGAACTGTTATGTAATCAGGATAATGCTTTGAAGGAACTAGTTTGGACTATTGCTAGAAATAAAAAATTATCTAAACCAAAGAATGTTTTATTAGTTGGGGAAGTTGGAAGTGGTAAAACTACAATGGTTAAACTTGTGGCTGATAAATTAGGTTTACCTTTAGCTGAAATGTCTGGTTTTTGTACACCTTATGGCACTATTCCGATCACACTTTATAATGCTTGTACTAAACTTTATGTCGAAAATAAAGGTCAAAGTTATAAGGGAATTGTTTTAATTCATGATATGAAGGATGTCTTTCTTTGTGGGGGTCTCGATACTTTAAATTCAGTTATTACTTCTGGTGTATTTACTTATGAAAATCATTTTTTGAATATTTCTGAAACTATGTTTATAGGTGAAGTGGATAATAATGGTTTAGAAGATTGTTTCATAGAAAAACCTGTATATACTCTTGATAATATAGACGAGGCTATTTATTCTTCTTCTGATAATGGTGATGAGGTTAAAGATTTAATTAATCAATTAATAACTAATCCTTCAGAAGACTTGGAAGAGAATTCGGTGTACAATTGGATGTTTAGGGAAGCTTTAATGAAGACCTTTTTGTCTTTGGAATGTAGTAGGGTTTTTAATAAGAAAATTTTTATGGATCGTATAAATTTTAAAAATATTAAAAATGCTTTGAAATCTCCAATTTCAGAGTTACAGACATATGACGATGATTTATGTGAAGAGTACATGAACTCAGAAGAGTTTATTAATTCGGTAGCTGAACATATTGAAGAGAGTTTAGTTGGATTACATGATTTAGATGATGCGGTTAGGGATGTATCTAGCTTTGATAGTAAAAGAAAAAGAAAGGTATATAAAGATCGTTCTTTAATGAGGTTTTAATTTGGAAAAATATAAAGAGATAGAAAGAAGTATTATTAAAAAATTTAGACCATCTATATGGCATAAGTTTGTCAAGGCTGTTCATGATTATGAGTTAATTAAAGAAAACGATAAGGTTGCTGTATGTATAAGCGGTGGTAAGGATTCTTTTTTGCTGGCGAAATGTTTAGAGGAATTACAAAGACATGGGAAGGTTAAGTTTGATTTAGAATATATTATTATGAATCCTGGTTATACGGAAGAAGTTTTAGATAAAATTAAGGATAATTTGAAGTTGTTAAATATAGATGCTCATATATTTGAGAGTTCTATTTTTAAAGTTGTTAATAAAGAGAAAAATCCTTGTTTTTTATGTGCGAAAATGCGGAGGGGATATCTATATAATTATGCGAAGAAACTTGGATGTAATAAAATTGCTTTGGGTCATCACTATGATGATGTTATAGAAACTATTTTAATGAATTTAATATATAATGGGATGTTTGCAGGAATGATGCCAAAACTAAAAAGTGATAATTTTGAGGGTATGGAACTTATCAGGCCTTTATATTTAGTTAGAGAGGAAAGTATTTTAGATTGGGCAAGATACAATGAATTATCGTTTATCGATTGTGCGTGCAGTGTTACTAAAAAAAATATTGGTAAAAGAAATGAAATGAAAAAATTAGTTAAAATGTTGAAGGAATATTATGTTGATGCGGATATGAATATATTTAATTCAATTAGTAATGTTAAACTTGATAAGGTTATAACATACTTTGAAGATAATGAAAAACATAATTTTTTGGATAAATATTAGCTATAACGATGAAGTTATAGTTTTTTCTAATAAAAATGGTATAATATAAAATGGAAGGTATTATGGTTAAATAAAAGGGTGTAGAAACTATTTATAATTAAAATATGATTTAGGATTTGAAAGTGTGAGGTAATTATGAAAGAAGAATTAGAAATTTGTGTAAGATCTTTGGTAACTTTTAATGAACTTTATGATGATATGATTAAAAAAGGTTTTCATGAACAGGAAAATTTTATTTTAAATGATATTTATTTGGTTAAAGATGATATGGAAGTATCTTTAGAAAATGAGAAAGCTATTTTTTCTAATTATGTTTTAATTAGAGAAACGGTTGGTAAAAGAAAAATGCTTGTTTTAAAGCATAAGGAAGTAAAAGAAAATGGTGAGGTAAAACAAGAATCTATTAAATGTCCAATTACTGATATAGATAAAGCTTATGATTTTATGAAAGTTTTAGGATATAAAAAAATATTTGAAATAAGTGACCATAATATTTTAATGAGTAATGGAAAGAATGAAATTTATATTCAAGATGTTAAGGGTATTGGAACTTATGTAGAGATGGAACAAAAGAATTTACTATTAGAAAATAATAATGGTAATACTATAGAAGAGATGAAAAGTATATTAAAAGAATATAATTTAAAAATTGATACGAATGATTATTTTGTTAGAAAAGCGTATGATGCTTTAAAATTATATTATGAAAAATAATGTGAAGTTTTGTAAATGTGCTGGTAAAAAACAGATATATATGATATAATTTAATTGTCTAAAAGAAGAATACCGCTATGAAAAACCTACTAAGTATAACGATTGGGAGTCTAATTCTCTGGTGGTGTAGAATACTTTAATTTATTAAAGGATCCTAAAACCAGTGATGTGATGCCCACCTGGGAGATCAGGTTTTTAATTCGTTAAGGGTTCTCTTTTGGACTTTGCTTAATAGCGAGGGTTTAGCCCTCGTTTTAATATAAAAGAATTAGTTTTTGGCTAATTCTTTTATCTTTTCAGTGTTTTTAAAATTTATTTTGGCAATTTCGTTTAAAATGTTTAATCCATATTTTTTAACTAATTTTGAGCCTATTTCGTCTACTGTTTGACCAGCTCCCTTGGGAAGAGTAATGCTATATTTTTTAGAGAGTTTTTCTATTTCTTTAATAAATATGTATCTACTTATAATGGCTGAACAAGCAACTGATAGACATTGGTCTTCGGCTTTGGTTATAAAAGTAATGTTTCTTTGAACGTTGTTTGATTCTTTTAAATAGTTATAGTAAACGTATTTTTCGGCAAATTGGTCAACTACAATATAATCATAATTTTGATATTTTTTAGTCATTTCTAATAAAGTTTTATTATGTAATATTGCTTTTATAGCATTCATATTATATTTTTTATTTTTTTCATTGTAATCTTTATTGTTTAAAGTTATTGTATAATATGGTATTTTTTTTATAATTTCAGGGGTTATTTTTAAGATTTGTTGGTCGGTTAATTTTTTTGAGTCTCTGATACCTAAAGTTTCTAAGAAAGAAATATTTTCTTTGGTTACATAAGATGCGGTTACAACGATTGGTCCAAAATAATCTCCGGTTCCCACTTCGTCAGAGCCAATTGTATTAGCGTAGTAAACTTTTGGATTTTTCTTTTCTTTTTTCTTTTCTCCAGCAACTTTCATATCAATTTTTTTATTTGGGTTTAAGTTTTTTTCCATTTGAGACCACAAGTTAGCATCTATATCAGCACTTATACCTTGAAAGACTGCTTTACCGGATTCATATAAAGTGACAACAGTATCGGCTTCGTCAGCTTGAAAGACAGCGTAGGGAGGAGTTTTTAATCTTTTTTTATCCTCAAAGTATTTATTCATTTTATCCATTGTGTTTTCACTTACTTTTAGTGTTATTGTTTTAACTGGTTCTTTTTTCATTTTCTTCACCTGTAAACATTTTAGCATATTTTATTTTTAATAACAATAAGCCTTTACTTAATAGGCTTTAATATAATATAATTACTATGGAGGGTAGATATGAATATTACAGATATTTTAATTATTTTATTTATATTATTAGGTGCAGTGGTTGGTTTTAAAAGAGGTTTTACAACTAGTTTGGTTAATTTTATTGGAGTTATTTTAGTTGTGATTGTGGCTTATTTTTTAAAAAATCCAATCGGAGAGTTTTTAATGAGCTTTTGTCCTTTCTTTAATTTTGGAGGCATAATTAAAGGAGTAACAGTTTTAAATATAGCTTTATATCAGATAATTGCTTTTATATTGGTATTTAGTCTTTTGATGGTTGGTCTTAAGGTTTTACTTGTGGCAACTGGTGTTTTGGAGACAGTATTAAAATTTACGATCGTTTTAGGAATTCCTTCGAAGATTTTAGGAGCTATTGTTGGAATACTAGAAAATTATATTATTGTATTTTTTGTGTTATATTTACTTTCAATGCCAAATTTTTTAGATGTTGGTTTTATAAAAAATTCTGATTATCGTGAACCAATTTTGAAAAATACACCGATTTTATCTAATGTTGCAGAGTCTACACTTAGAGTGTTAGACGAGTTTAAAGGTTTAACAGATAAATATACGGAAGATAGTGATAGTAATGAATTTAATTTGGAAACTTTGGATTTATTTTTGAAATATAAAGTTGTAACAGTAGATACAGTTAAAAAACTTGATGAAAGTGGTAAAATAAATATAGATGGAATTGAAAATATAATTGAAAGATATGAGGAGGAATGATTATGGAGATAATAAAAGGCAATTTAGAAAATTTTGATGAGATTACAAGTAAAGGTGATGTTTTAGTTGATTTCTTTGCTTCGTGGTGTGGACCGTGTAAGATGCTTGCACCTGAACTCGAAGAAATTAAAGATAAAGTTCAAATAATGAAAGTTGATATTGACGAAAATTTGGAACTTTGTAAGAGATTTGGAGTTATGAGTGTTCCAACCCTTATTTATTTTAAAAAAGATGGAACTTATGATATTCATACTGGTTATATGACTAGTGATGAAGTTTTACGCTTTGCTGGCAAATAAAAAGTTATTAGGATTTAATCTTAATAACTTTTTAATTATTTTTTAGAGTTATCTTTATTTCTTTGTTCATGTTTATTTTATGATAACTTACATTACATTTATCAAATAAAGTTCTAGAGGCAATGTTATTTTCACTATTGGCATATTTATCATTTAAATAGATAACTTCTTTAATTCCTGATTGAATGATAATTTTTGCACATTCATTGCATGGGAATAGATCAACGTATATTTTGGCATTTTCTAAATCTTTTTTACTACCACGATAGTTTAAGATCGCATTTAATTCGGCATGACAAACATAAGGGTATTTAGTGTTTAGGTTATCTCCTTCGCGGCCCCAAGGAAATTCGTCATCGTCGTAACCGTTTGGGGCACCATTATAACCGATAGATAGTATACGGTTATCATTACTAACGATGCAGGCCCCAACTGTTGTTGATGGGTCTTTGCTCCTCATGGCACTTAGCTCAGTTATGGCCATAAAATATTCGTCCCATGATAAATAATTTGTTCTTTTTTTATTATTCATGATTTCACTTCCTTTAAAACTATTTTACCATATTTTTTTCATTTTGAATAAAATCATTTTTCTGTTATAATATTTATTGGGTGATATAGTGTGAAAAAACTATTTTCTATTGCTTTAATAACGGTTTTATTTGATCAAATTGTCAAAAATGGGCTTTTGTTTTTTATGAGTTTTGGAAAATCAATTACTATAATTAAAGGTTTTTTCAATATTACCTTAGTAGGTAATACTGGGGCAGCGTTTAGTATTTTAAGCTCTAATACAGTTTTACTTGTTATTATTTCGATAGTTGTTTTAAATGTTTTATATTTTTGTTTTATTAAAGGGAAATTATTATCTAATTTAGAGCAGATTTCATATGGTTTATTAATTGGTGGTATTATGGGAAATTTAATTGATAGAATTGTGCATGCTCAGGTGATTGATTATTTTGATTTTAATTTCTTTGGATATAATTTTCCAGTGTTTAATTTGGCTGATATATTTATTGTTGTTTCAATAGTGTTTATTATTTTTCAGATTATAAAAGGTGATAAAAATGAAGTGTCAAGTAAAGCAAGGTAATGTCAGACTTGATAATTATTTATCTTTAGTTTTAGAAGTGAGTAGAAGTCAAGTTACTAAAATGATTAAAGCTAAAGAGATTTTAGTTAATGGAAATATAGTTAAACCAGGTTTTATATTATCTGAAGACGATATTTTAGAAATAAATCATGTTGAAGAAGATGGTGTTAAAGCTGAGAAGATGGATTTGGATATCGTTTACGAGGATGACGATGTAATGGTTGTTAATAAGGCTAATGGTGTAGTGGTTCATCCTGGTGCAGGAAATCATAGTGGAACTTTGGTAAATGGTCTTTTATATCATACTAAATTAAGTGATTTAAATGGTGATGTTAGACCGGGTATTGTTCATAGAATTGATGCTTATACAACAGGCCTTTTAATGATTGCAAAGAATAATAAAGCCCATGAAATTTTAGCTAAAGAGTTAGCTGAGAAAAAGACTTACCGAAAATATGTTGCTTTGGTTTGGGGAGTTATAGATAGCGATACAGGGGAAATAGATGCTCCTATAGGTAGAAGTAAAAGCGATCGTAAGAAAATGGCTGTTCGTGCTGACGGTAAAGAGGCTATTACTTATTTTAAGGTTTTAAAAAGGTTTGATAAAGCAACTTTGATTGAACTTAGATTAGAAACGGGAAGAACTCACCAGATTAGAGTTCATATGAATTATATTGGCCATCCAGTTGTGAATGATCCGGTTTATGGTAACAGAAAATTATTTGATAATACCGGACAGTGTTTGCATGCGAAAGAACTTGGTTTTATACATCCTAAGACTGGTAAATATATGCAGTTTGATAGTGAATTACCTGATTGTTTTTTGAATATTTTGAAAAATTTTGAGTAGGTGATAATATGAATGAAATAGTAATTGATAAAAAAGAAGAACTTGTTATGAAACTTTTACATTATTTTATTACAGAAAGAGGATATAATCCAGTAATAATTAGAGGCGTTAAGGATGAGATTTGGCTTGAGAATTTGGAAGATGATTATAAAATTATTAGAATTGTCTCTGGTTATATTCATAATAATGAACAATTTAAGTTTGATTTGTTTAAAACCAAAAATTTACTTAAGACAATTAAGAAAAAGACATTGTCGTTTAAGATTAATGCTCTTAGTATATTTGTAAATTTAGGTGATAATGTCGATATATCACAATTTGAAAATATTCCGAATATTAAATTTGCAGGTATTCATGATGAGGATGATTTAAATAAGTATAGATTTGTTACTTCTGCATTTCCTGATATTACAAAGGATATGAACTTTAAGGAAAAAGGGTTAGAATTATTTATGAAAATTACGAGTGATATAAATAAGAAAAATGAAGGAGATGCGAAGATGAATGAGGATGTGTTTAGTCCTAAAAAACCGATTGTTACTTATGCACTTATTATAATAAATATAATTATCTTTATATTATCAATGTTTAATGATAATATTTTACAAATGTTTGCAGTTAATAGATTTTATATTGCTGATTTAGGTGAATATTATAGATTATTTACAGGAATGTTTTTACATGCTGGTGTTTTGCATATTTTATTTAATATGTATGCTTTATATATAATTGGCATGCAGCTTGAAGGCTTTTTGGGAAGATGGAAGTTTTTGATTGTGTATTTGCTTTCTGGTTTAGGTGGTTCAATGCTTTCTATATTCTTCGATAATGGTTTTAGTGTTGGTGCATCTGGAGCAATATTTGGTTTAATGGGAGCATTACTTTATTTTGGATATCATTACCGCGTTTATTTGGATAGCGTGGTTAAATCACAGATTATTCCTTTGATTATTATTAATTTACTTATAGGATTTACTTCAACTGGTATTGATAATTGGGCCCATATTGGTGGTTTAGTTGGTGGTATTTTGGCAACAATGGCAGTTGGTGTTAAATATAAATCCACTAAGTTTGAAATGATTAATGGGGCTATAATGTATTTGATTTTTATTGGATTTTTAGGATATATGGTGTTTGTTCGTGGTATATAAAAAAACAAGTTTTAATGCTTGTTTCTTTTTGTATATTGTTTTGATTTTTGTGGTTTAACTTCTTGATCAAGTTCATAAACAATAGCTTGATGGTTTTCTTTTGAAAGTGTAAATTTTGGAGTGTTATCTTTTTTATTTGTTTTTTTATTAGTATCTACTAATTTATTTTCATTTGTCTTTGGGTTATCGGCTTCTTGATTATCTTTTGTTTGTTTTTTATATTCGTCTAAATATTGTTTAATGTTAATTCCTTCTATAGGGATGGTTCCTAGACTTAATGCGGTACTTATGCTTAAAAGGAGTTCGCTATTTATTTCAGCAATGCTTAGATTTTGGGCAGCTATAGCTGTATAGGCTAGAATTAAAGATATGGAAAGTGGCCATATTTTTATTTTGCCAAATAGATTACTTTTGGGGTGGCCTCCATTTGATAATAATTTGGTATTTACTAATGATATGGCAGTTTCCATTATGCCATTTAGGGCAAATATTGGCATAACCGGTAATATTCCAATGATTAAGGCTAGTGAAAATATTTTATCAGAGATAGCATCTAACATAGCACCTTCTTTGGTTTCTCCTTTGGCAATTATTCTAGCTGCTTTTCCATCTAAAAAATCGGAAACAGCTAAAAAACTAACTGTTCCAAACAAGATGGGCAAAGATGTTCCTGTATAAGTCATGATTGGTATGGCTACACCACCTATAACTCTAGAAAAAGATAACCAATTTGGTATTAACGAAAGTTTGTTATCAGGATTAAATAATCCTTTTGTAAAATTTTTTGCGGTTTCTTTAATTGTATTCATAGTTTTTCCCCCAATTTGTTTAATATTTTATCATAAGTTTGACTATAAGTAAATTGTTTTTTGAATGTGTAAAGAAGTGCAAAGGAGATTGTGATTGTAGATATACATTATTATAGTTATTTGGTATAATATTTATAGGATAATTAGGAGGGCATAGTATATGAAGAAAAAATTTATAATAACTATTTTTGGAATATTTTTTATGATGCTTTTTGTGCCTTTTTCTAAAGTAAGTGCGGCTTCAACTTATACGGTTGAGATGGTTGCTAATCAAACTGGTAATAAGGTTGTTGGTAAATATAATAGTTATAGTGCGGCCTTAAGTTCGATGAATGCCCAAAATTCTAATGCCAATAGTGTTGCAACTATTTATAGAGATGGTGTTCCTGTTGATAGTAAGTATGGTATTTTTAAATTTAAACCCGGTAGTACTTATAATTTGTATGAAAGTGCGACCGGGAAAGCGTATACTTATATTCATGGCTCATATGGAACTGATGCGGCTTTACTAGGATATAGTGAAAATGGTAGAGTTAAAGTTATGATTAGCGGTTATACTGGTTGGACCGAGATAAACAATGGTGTAGTAACTCCTATTTCTTTAATGGGTATTAATGGAAATATGATTAATGTTCCTGGGGGACTTGGAATTAGAATTAGAAAAACCCCATCTTTAAAGGGAACGGTTATTACACAAGTTGGAACAACTTCTAATTTTAGTTATACGGAAACTAGAAATGCAGATGGTTATACTTGGTATAAAATTAGTTATAATGGTAGTGAGGCTTGGATAGCTAAAACAGATAGTGTGACTGTTTTAACAGGTACTAATGGTCTTGGAACATATTATAATCATTATGGTCCTACTGGTAATTTGATACATCATTTTACTTATTATAATGGTAGTGGTTATGGGGATACATTTACTAATTTAGGTACAGCCCCTTCATTTTTAACTAAGGATGTTAGGTATTATAGTTTTGATGGTATTTATTTTTATTCTAATTTGACAAGTATGCTTGATGATTATAGAAGTGGTAGTTATAAAAGAAGTATCAATTATAATAGTCCATATTATTCATATTATTTATATTTACCTAGTCATTCAGTGACTGGTTATACAGCTGAAGATTTAGATAGAATTATTGCTAATAAAGGTTATAATGCATCTACTTCTAAAATGTATGGTACAGGTAAATACTTTAAAGAAGCTGAAGCTACTTATGGTCAAAATGCATTAATGATGTTTAGTACAGCTATGAATGAGAGTGCGAATGGTACGAGTAAGATTGCTATGGATAAAAATAATTTATTTGGCTATGGAGCTTCTGATAGTAATCCTTATGATGGTGCTTATACATATGCAAATCCTAGAGAATCTATTATGGATTATGCTAAAAGGACAGGCGGTAGTTATTCTTTAGTGACTGGTGCATATTATTATGGTGGTCATTATGGTAATAAATCAAGTGGTAGAAATGTTAAATATGCTTCTGATCCTTACTGGGGAGAAAAACAAGCTAGTAACTCATTTTTAAGTGATTTGGATTATGGTGGTAAAGATTTTAATTCAAGTACTATTGGAGTTACTAATAAAGATTTTGCTAATGTATGGGTGTTTGATAGACCTGAAGGTACTGATGAAACACATATTTATAGTTTGAAAAACCCAAATACTAATGCTTTGGTATATGATGTTTCAGTAAATGTTGTAGATAAAGTGTATGGAGCAGATGGCCGTTGGTTTTATAAAGTTTACACAGATCTTCCAAGTAGTGATAATCAACTTTATGGATATATATTTGCTAATGAGCTTAATGTTTCTAATAATCAACCAGTAATTACTGCTTCCGATAAAACAATTAAAGAAGGAGATACATTTAATCCATTAGAAGGTGTTACAGCATCTGACACCGAAAATGGTAATTTGACTAATAAAATTACGTATGAAAGTAATGTAAATCCTAATAAAGAAGGTACATATAAAGTTACTTATACGGTTGTAGATAATAGTAATTTTCATGCTAGTAAAACAATTGCTGTTAAGGTTATTTCAGCTGAAATGCCAATAATTAATGCTTCTGATAGAGAAATTAAACAGTTTGAAGAATTTGATTATATGGATGGAGTAAGTGCGAAAGCATATGATGGAACAGATTTAACTGATAAAATAACGTATGAAAAAACTGTAAATACTGATGTGGCTGATACATATGAGGTTACTTATAAAGTTAAAGATTCTAAAGGTAAAGAAGTAAGTAAAACAATTAAGGTTACTGTTATTCCTAATGAAAAACCAGTTATAAATGTTTCAGATAAAGAAATATATTTAAATAGTGAATTTGATCCATTAGAAGGCGTTACAGCATATGATGCAGAAGATGGAGAAATTAAAGATATTGAATATAAAGGTGAAGTAAAAACTGATGAAGTAGGGGACTATAAAATAACTTATACAGTTACTGATAAAAATGGTCAAAAAACTGAAAAAACTATAACAGTAAAAGTCATTGTAAATCAGCTTCCAGTGATTAATGCTTATGATAAAACTATAACTATTAATACTGAATTTAATCCATTAGAAGGCGTTAGTGCATATGATACGGAAGATGGATCTATAACTGATATTAGAGTATTAAAAAATGATGTTAAAACTGATACTTTAGGTAAATATGAAGTAACATATGAAGTTACTGATTCATACGGTCAAACTGTTACTAAAACAATTACAGTTACAGTTAGCGAAAAAGTATTAATAGAGAAAGATGGTTGGTTTCACATTGAGGAAATTTCATTTAAAGATGATATTTTAAAAATAAGTGGTTTTGAAATTATTAAAGGTATTTCTAATAGTAAAGATGATAAAATAAATTATGAGCTAATTTTAAAAAATCAAAATACTAATGAAAAAATCACTTATGGTTTAAATCGTTGGCTTGAAAATGTTCCTTTTGTTGCTAATGATGGTAGTTCTAATGATTATAGTGGTTCTTGGTTTACTGGTGATATTGATTTAAGTAAAATTGAAGATGGTGATTATACAATGTATGTCAAAGCTTCTGGAGAGGATTACTATAGTGAAAATATTGTTTCAAATGTGGAATATAATGATAACGTTGAAAGAAAACATGAAGGAGTATCTGGTAGAGGATATATGATTCGTGAAAATAAAACATTGCCTAATGTTGATTTGGAATTATTTGTTAGAAGTGATGGATTGATTAGTTATAACACAACACCTGTATGGTCAGGAATTTATAGTGATTTATTTAGCTATGATTTAGATGGTGACAATTTAAATTTATCTGGTACCTCTTATGCCTTAAAAACAAATTATAAGGCATCTGATAATGTTGAAAGAGAAGTAATTTTTGAGAATAAAAAAACACATAAAATTTCTTATAGAGAAGATATTGGCTCTATAACGGATGGACCATATAAAATTACTTCAACTACTGGAAATGACATGACTAGAGCTTGGTTTAATTCTGATATTGATATTTCTTCTTTAACTAAAGGTACTTATATTATTTATATAAGAACTAAAGTTGGAGATGTCGATGATTATAGTGAACTTGCTGATTCAGCATATTCTGATTTATCTGATACTTCAGAGTTCGATGGCAAAAAAGCGTCTTTAAAAAGAAATAATGATCAGAGAATAAGATTAGAGTTAGTTATTGAATAACTAGCTTTTTTCTTTTAAAAATGTTATAATTTTCCCATGAATGAAATTAGATAAACCAATATTAATAGATAGCAGTGGAATTTTGGTTAAATATGGCTTTGATAAAGTTCCAATAGTTATAAATTATAGTACTTTGAAAAAGATTTTTTTAAAACATGGAATTCCTAAAGAAGACTTGATTTTATTAAAAGAGCAGATTGAAAATAATTTATTAATTGCTTCATCTTTAACACGTAGTGATTCTATTATTTTATTTATTGGTCAATGGGATTTTAAAAATAGACCTATTATGGTTGCTTTAAATTTAGAGAAAATGGTAAATGAAACACCTATTTATAAAATTACGAGTATTTATGGTAGAGATAATTGTGAAAAATTTATACGAAGATTATATGAGACTGATAAAATTATTTATTATAATGAGAATGCTTATTTATGGTTTAAAATTTTAGGATTTGAAGTTTCAAATAATGTTATAGCTGATGAAGCATTTTATATAGGTAAATATTTTGTGTCTTTATGTGTCTTTATGTATAATAAAAAAACCAACTCCCCCCATAGAGCTATAATTGCTCAAGGACTTCGTTAGTTCTTTTTAATTATAACAAATTGTGATTTTAAATTCAAGTTATGATACTATGATAAATGTATATGTTTTTCCTTCAGTAAATGAATAACTTTTATTTGCTTGATATGGAGAATCTTCGTGAAGTTTTCCAGTTCCACGGCCTTCTGCTGATGCTTTATATGAACATGTAATGTTAACTTTTGTTGAAGTTTGCCCTTGAATTTCGGTTTTTATTTTGTTACAATTTCCTGTTGGATTTGCTTCTTTATTAACCCAGTCTGATTGGACATATATGTTATTGAATGTTTTTGGTGGAGTAGAAGGGATTGTTACACTACTTGTGTTTCCTCCTGATGAGCTAGAATTATTTGATGAATTTCCATTAGATGGTCTAGTTGTAGTTGTATTTGTTTTTTTGTTAGTAGATATAGTTATAACAATGGTATCTCCTTTAGATATTTCAGTTCCTGCAGTAATACTTTGGTTAATTACTTTACCAGAAGATTTAGTAGAGTATTCTTCTTTAAAAGTACATTTGATGCCTAGTTTGTCGCATTCATTTTGTGCTTCTTTTTTAGTCATTCCATTAAAGTTTGGAATGGTTACAGCTTTTCCTTTTGAAACATATACTGTAATAGTATCTTCTAGGTTGATATTTTTTCCTTCTTCTATAGAGGTTTTAATTATTTTATCTTTTTCTATATTTTCATTAAATTCTTCTTTAATTTCATATTTTATTCCATTAGTATCAGCCCATGATTTAAAATCATTAATATTATCAAATTTTTTCATAACAAGAGGTCCTTTAGAGAAAGTAACATCAACAGTTGTTCCTTCTTCAATAATATCTCCTTTTTTATAATTACTTTCAATTACTCTTCCTGATTTTATTTTACTGTCATATTTATCTTTATAATTTATTTGTAAATTATTTTCAACCATCCATTTAGTAACGTAAGACATAGTTTTATTTTTTAAATCAGGTACTTTTATTTCTTTGCCTTTAGAGATAGTTAAAGTAACCATTTCATCTGGGTTAACGGTTGTTTCCTGTTTAGGATTATTGTTTATTACATGTCCTTTTTCTACAGTATCTGAAAATTCATATTTTAATTCATATAAAATGCCATTTCGTCCTAAATAAACTTCTGCATTTAATAAACTTTCATTTTTTAAATCTTTTAATTTAATAGGGGATAAGGCATCTTTATTACCTAATGATACTGTAAAAATAATTGGTTCATTTCTTTTAATTGTTCCAGTTTTACTTTGAGAAATTACAGTATCTTTTTTAATACTTTCATTTTCTTCAAAGTTGATAGTTATTTCACTTAAAAAGTTATTTTCTATAAATTTTAATACATCATCAACATCCCAACCAGTCATGTCAGCTAAGATAATATTTTTATTATAATCTGGTCCATTTGAAACAACAAATTCTACTTTATTTATATTTTTTGTTAGTGTTTCTGGTTTTTTGTTTTGACTTATAACACTGTATTTTTTAGTAGTGTCACTATATTCAAAATTTTGATCAGTTTTGACATTATTTTCTTCAGTCCAGTTTATAGCTTTGGTTAAATTTTCACTTTCAAAATCTGGTAAAAAACTTTGAGTTGGAAGATTAATTACATTTGTCATATATAATCCATTAAAAGCAATTGTTCCTAATACTAATAGTGCAGTTACGGTAGTAGGAACTGATTTATTTTTGAAAAATGATTTTTTAAAACTGATTAAAAAACAGGTCATGGTAATCATTATTAGGAAAGCATTTATAATTTGATATACTTGGTCAATGCGATTAGTAGAGTCTAAAATTAGAAAAATAGATAAAGCAATGGCAGATACGTATGTTAGAGATAAGAATGTGTTTGCTAGTTTAGGTTTTTTAATTTCTTTATTATCTTCTATTTTTTGCTTTTTAGGTTTTCTATAAATGTTTTCTTTTTCATCATCAAATATAATACTTTTTAATTCTTTTCTTTTGGTTTCTAATTCTTTTTCTTTTTCAGTTTGTTTTTGTTTTAACTCTTCTTCGAATTTTTTTCTTTCAGTTCTTGATTTATAAGATGTATTATTTAAATTATTATTCTCCATATCATCACCTATAATAATTATACATTATTTAGATAATTATTGGTATATTTCATATTTTATTTAACTTATACTTTACAGGATTTTACTTGTTATATTTACCTTATATGAAAAAAGATTTTATAAAGTGCAATAGCAATTTATAGAATCCTTATTTTATTTTTGGAAATCTTTTATTAATTTTATAGTTTTATTTTTGTGGTCTAGGCTTGTTAATGGATTATGCAATTTAGAATTAATGGTTTCGATTTCAACGTTATCTTTTCTTTTAGCTAAATTTTCTAGATATTCTTTTGGTATAAAAATATCATCCTTTGAGTATATGATTAATACTGGAATATCTACTTTTTCTATAGCTAAAGTCGCCCATGGTTTTGTCCTATTAAAGACAATTATTGATCTAATTTTGTCACTACTTATTTTTGTTTCTTTTTCTCCATACTGCCTTTGGAAAGTAGGGTGGATATTAGCTTCTTCCATTTTTCTTTTTTCTTTAGTAGAATATTCTCCAAACTCTGGAGATATTAAGACTAAACTTTTATTTTTTTTAGATTGTTCAGCTGCTAAAACACCTAAATTACAGCCCATAGAATGGCATATTAGATTAACGTTTTGCATAGTTGGATTAGCCCTTCTAATTTTTTCATCAACTTCAGCTTGGATAGCATTTTTGGATAAAGTCGCTAAGTTAGAGTAACTATCGAAAACGTTTGTAAAACTTAAGCCATTATCATTAAAACTATCTCTTATTTCACTTAATTCTTGATTATCTGTTGATAATCCTTTTAAATATAAACTATACATTTTCATCATCCTTTCAGGTTATATCATTATAGCATAAATATATGAAAAAATGTGTCTAAATTTTCTAAAATGTGGAAAATTTATTAAATAATACTTTTTCCTTTAATATTTAATTTCTTTAATATGAATGTAATAATTAATGAAAAAATGAAAATTAAAATAGATATCAAAGGTATAGAAAGAATTGGTGTAAAATCAGTAATTTTTATTATGTTAAAATCAAATAGTAAGTTCATAACTAAAATATGAATAATGTATATTCCTAAAGTGCAGTTTGAAATAATAGTAATTTGTTTTCTATATATTTTTTCTGATTTAAAGTAGTTATATTTAAAAAATAGGAATAAGGCGCAGGCTTCAAAAAACGTAAATATACTAAAATAATCAAAAAAACTGTCAATATTTGTTTTTTCATATTCAGATATTAGAAAAGTTAATAAAGAGCAAGCAATTATACTTAAAATTCCCATTAGATAAATAATATTTCTTTTCTTTTTAGAAATATTAAAATTGTATAAAAAATAACCTAATAAAAAGTAACTATAATACTGACAAATTAAATCAATAGGAAGTTTACTTAATATAACATTTAATGTGTTTATATATGGTACAAAGGTGCAAAAGGAAATGGTTTTTAAAAGGCAGGATGTTAAAAATAATATAAAGAAATATTTGAAGATTTTTCTGTTTGAGTTTTGTGTAATTTTAATTAAAATAGGTGAGAGAATATATAAGCCAATTATAGTTGGAATATACCAAAAGTGATAATGTCCATTGATAGTTTTAATCAATAAATCTTTAAGGTTAAAATTTGCTTTATTCATTAAAACGTCGTAGATGTAGTAAATGCTAGACCATATTAGAAATAATAAAACTAATTTAAGTATATATTTTTTGAAAATCGTTTTAATATCTTTTTCTTTAGAACTGTTTAAGAAAAAGATGCCACTAATCATGATAAAAATAGGAACAGCACTTCTGCTAATACTATCGAAAAAACTATAAACATTAAATTCAAAAGAATTACTAGGAACTGTATACCATGAATAGGCAGATACATGAATTAAAATTACCATAAATGAGGCTAAAATTCTAAGTAAATCTAGATTGTAATCTCTTTTTTTGTTTTTCACTTGCTCCATCATATCATTCCTTTTTTTATTTATCTTTATATAGAAAGTATAACACAGCTAAGAGAATTAATTCAACAATTAAAGATATTCTGATTTATAAAATAAATTTTTGAAGACTATATTTTTGTGTTAAATTTTGATATAATGGTTTAGAAAGTAAGAAGGTGAAAAAATAATGAAAAAGAAATTATTATTTAGTTTATTTTTTTGTTTTGTGTTTTTCTTTTTTGTAAATGGAGCTGAGGCAGCAACATTAAAGGAAGGGGTTTATACGATTAAAAGTGCACTTGCGAATGACAAGGTGATAGATGTTGATGATGGAAATACTAATAATGGAACTAATGTACAGCTTTTTTCTAGTAATGGAACGAATGCTCAAAAGTGGAATGTTAAATTAATTGGTAATGATTATTATGAAATTACTACAGTTTTAGATAGTAATTTATCACTTGATGTAGCAAATGGAAGTTTAAAAAATAAAACTAATGTACAAATATATACTAAGAATGGGACTGATGCACAAAAATGGCTGATTAAAGATGCTGGTGGAGGTTATTATTACATTGTCAGCAAACGTAATGGTTTATATGTAGATGTTGATAATGCAGGGACTTCGAATAAGACTAATATTCAAATGTATAAAGGTAATGGTACAAAAGCCCAAAAATTTAAATTTGTCGAGGACATTGTCGGAAGTAAAACATTAGAAGATGGAGTTTATAAAATTTCTAGTTTTACTAACCCTAATTTATCTTTGAGCGTTCAAAAAACGGCTGGACAAAGTGCTAAAATAGGTCTTGAAGATAATAGTAATTCTATTAAACAATCTTGGAGAGTTAAGTATTTGAACAATGGCTATTATATGATAACTTCATACGCGAATGAACTTTTGAGTTTAGATGTGAAAGATGGTAATAGTTCTAATTCTGTTCCTTTGCAATTATATACTAATAATGGGACGGACGCGCAAAAATGGATTATAAAAGAAGAAAATGGTTATTATAGTTTAGTGTCAGCTTTGGATCATAAATATGTAGATATTAAAGATGGTAATATTAAAAATGGAACAGGTATTCAAATATATCAGCCCAACGGAACTGATGCCCAAAAATTTACCTTTACTAAAATAGAGGAGCCTAAAATAGAAAATGGTTATTACGTTTTAAATAGTGCATTAGATAATAATAAGGTGATAGATACTAATTCTATGATAGCAATTAATAGTATTCAAACTATTTTAAATGATAATAATAATTTAGTATCTCAAAAATGGTATATAGAATATTTAGAAGACGGTTATTATTCGGTTAAATCGGCGATTGATCAAAGTTATGTTTTAGATGTTTTTAATGGAAATGTTGCTGATAAAACTAAAGTTCAAATATATTCTTCTAATGGAACAGATGCCCAAAAATGGTATATAAAAGATGCCGGTGATGGTTATTACTATTTGATTAGTAAAAGAGGCAATAAGTATTTAGATATTGAGAATGGGAATGTAGCTAATGGAACTAAAGTACAAATATATAGTGGTAATGAGACTAATGCTCAAAAGTTTAAATTAACACCAACAACAGTTAGTGAAAATGATATGCAATCACATATATATGAAGAGGGTTATTATATTTTTTCTTCTAAATTAGATAATAATAAAGTAATTGATGTCGATAATGCTAAAAAGGCTAATGGTACTAATGTACAGCTTTATTCTTTAAATAGCTCGGTTGCTCAAATTTGGTATTTAAAAAAATTAGATAATGGTTATTATGCTATTTTAAGTTCAATGAATCCAGAGGTTGCATTGACGGCGGCTAGCGGTGATATGAAAAACGGGGTTAATGTTCAAATATCGAAGTATGCAGATTTAGACGCTCAAAAGTGGGCAATTAAAAAAGCTGGAAATTATGTAGTTATTGTTTCTAAGGCTAATGGGTTAAATATTGATATTTATAATGGTAGTGTAGCTAACGGAACCAATGTTCAATTATATAAGCAAAATTTGACGGATTCACAATTTTTTAAAGTACAAAAGTTTGATGGTCAAAAAGTTTATACCGGAATTGATGTTTCACATCATCAAAATACTATAGATTGGGCAACGGTTGCTAAATCTGATGTTGGATTTGTAATAATTAGAGCTGGTTATGGTGGTAACTGGACTAATCAAGATGATAGACAGTTTTTGAACAATGTTAAAGCTTGTGAAGAGTATAATATTCCTTATGGGTTATATTTGTATTCTTATGCTAGTGAAATAGATAATGATGATACTAGTGCTCAAAATGAAGCAAGGCACATGCTTAGATTAATAGATCAAATTGAAGAGTATAATTATTCGCCAAATTTGGGTACTAAAGTATTTATCGATATGGAAGATAATAGTGTAGTTCATGCTGGAAAAGATCAATTGACTAGTGTATCAGATACATTCTGTTCGCAAATTGAAGCTAACGGTTATAGCTGTGGAATATACGCTAATAAAACATGGCTTACTAATCATTTAAATGCTGGTGAGTTATCTAAAAAATATGATATTTGGCTTGCTGAGTGGTTACCAGTTCCTAGTCCAAGCTTTAGTTATGCTAAGTCGCAAAAACCAACTTATAATTTAACTCCATATAAATATTGGCAGTTTGCTTCTGATGGAAAACTAAATGGAATTGTTGGCAATGTTGATTTTGATTTAGGTTATGATATATTTGATTAAAAAATGAACGTTTTAATATTTTGAACGTTCTTTTTATATATGATATGGATTTTTTTGTTGATATTTGCTATACTTAATATATTGAAGGTGATTATACGTGAAAAAAATTTCATTAGTTGTTCCTTGTTATAATGAACAAGAAGTTATTAAATTATTTTATGATGAAATTCAAAAGATTAAAAAAGATTTTGAAGAAGTTTCTTTTGAAATTATTTTTGTTAATGATGGTTCTAAGGATAAAACGTTAGATTTAATGAGAGAACTTTCTAAAAATGATGATGTAAGATATGTTTCATTTTCAAGAAATTTTGGTAAGGAAGCTGCAATGTATGCAGGATTAGAAGCATCTACTGGGGATTATGTAGCTATAATGGATGCTGATTTACAAGATCCTCCAGCTTTATTAAAAGAAATGTATGAAATTTTAGAATCTAAAGAATATGATAGTGTGGCAACAAGAAGAGTTACAAGAAAAGGAGAACCTATCATTAGAAGCTTTTTTGCTAGACTTTACTATAAAATTATTAATAAAATTTCTAAAACTGAAATTGTCGATGGAGCTAGAGATTATAGATTAATGACAAGACAAATGGTAAATTCCGTTTTATCTTTGAAAGAATATAATAGATTTTCTAAAGGTATTTTTTCTTGGGTAGGGTATAGAACAAAATGGCTTGAGTATGAAAATGTAGAAAGAGCAGCAGGAGAGACTAAATGGTCTTTTTGGAAATTATTTTTATACTCATTAGAAAGCATTGTGGCTTTTTCTACTGTACCTCTTTCAATTGCATCTGTTATGGGAATTTTATTTTGTATTGTAGCTTTTATTATAATAATTTTTATAATAGTAAGAACTTTAATGTTTGGTGATCCTACGAGTGGTTGGCCTAGTATGGTATGTATTATGTTTTTTATAGGTGGAGTGCAGCTACTTTGTTTAGGTATTATGGGCCAGTATTTATCTAAAACTTATTTAGAGGTTAAAAAGAGACCAATTTATATTGTTGCTGAAACCGAAAAAGATAGAAAATAAAAGCAAAAAATCATGTAAAAGTGATAGTTATTTTTTTGCTTTGTTTTTGTATCTATGTTATAATGAATAAGACAAAATATTACAAAATTGGAGGGCGAATTATAATGAATTTTGATTATATTGTAGTAGGTGCAGGATTTGCAGGAGCTACTATTGCAGAAAGAATTGCTAATGTTTTAAACAAAAAAGTTTTAGTTATTGATAAAAGAGATACAATTGGTGGAAATATGTACGATTATACAGATGAAAATGGTATATTAGTTCATAAATATGGACCACATTTATTTCATACTAATTTAGAAAATGTTTATAATTATTTAAAAAATTTTGGTGAATGGTTTTTTTACGAACATAGAGTTTTAGGAAAAGTAAATGGAAAAATTGTTCCAATTCCATTTAATATTACTTCAATTGAAAAAAGTTTTGATAAAGAAAAAGCCAATAAATTAATAAATATTTTAGAAAAAGAGTTTGGAAAAGAAAAGAAAATACCAATATTAGAACTTAGAAAATATCCAGATAAAGATATTAATGAGCTTGCTGAGTATATATATGAAAATGTGTTTTTATATTATACTATGAAACAGTGGGGACAAACACCAGATGAAATAGACCCTAATGTTACAAATAGAGTTCCTGTATTTATTTCTAAAGATGATAGATATTTTCAAGATAAATATCAGTTTATGCCGAAAGGTGGATATACTAAGATATTTGAAAATATGTTAAATAGTAATAATATAGAGATTAGATTAAATACAGAATCAAAGGATGTTTTAAAGGTTAAAGATAATAAAATTTATTTTGAAGATAAAGAATTTAAAGGAAAAGTTATTTATACTGGCGCACTTGATGAGTTTTTTGATTATGAATTAGGAGCTTTACCTTATAGATCGCTTGATTTTGAATTTGAATCTATTAATAAAGAATATTATCAAGAAGTTGGAACGGTAAATTATCCAACTAAAGAAGACAAATTTACTAGAATTACTGAATTTAAACATATGACTATGGAGAATGTTAAAACAGATAAAACAACTATTATGAGAGAATACCCATGTAATTATGATAAAGACAAAGGTAATATTCCATATTATCCAATTGTTAATGATGATAATATGAATTTATATAACAGATATTTAGAAAAAGCTAAAAAAATAAATAATTTTTATTTAATTGGAAGACTTGCACAGTATAAGTATTTCAATATGGATTTGGTTATTAATGAGGCTTTAAATTTATTTGAAAAACTAAAGGAGGAAAACAATGGCTAAAGTATCTATTATTGTTCCAATATATAATGTAGAGAAATATTTACCAAAATGTTTAGATAGTTTAATTAATCAAACATTTAAAGATATAGAAGTGTGGGCTATAAGCGATGGCTCACCTGATAATAGTGTATCTATTATTAAAGAATATGCTGAAAAGGATAATAGAATAAAATGCATTGAAAAAGAAAATGGGGGATATGGCTCAGTTTTAGAATATGCTATTCAAAATATTACAACTGAATATTTCTTAATTTGCGATCCAGATGATTGGTTAGCTGAAGGTGCCATTGAAACCCTTTATAACTTGGCTACTAAAAATAATGCCGATTTAGTGGTTGGTGCTAAATATTTAGTATATAATGATAATGATGAAGAGGTATATGATAGTTCGCAGTATGAAAATGTTAATTTAAAAATAGAAAATGAGAAGATTTATAGTTTAGAAAACAATATGTTAGGTAATGCTTGTTTTTTAACACCTTCTCCACATTCAAAACTTTATAAAACTGAACTAGCTAAAAACATTAAATTTCCATATCATGTAAGTTATACTGATTTTTTACTTTATACTGTATATATAAATAACTGCAATAGCTTTATTTATACAAATAAGGCATTATCATATTATTTAGTTGATAGACCAGGGAATACTATGACTGATACAAATCCTAGAATATTTGATTATCAATATGCTGTTTTTAATTCCATTTTAGATCAGGTTAAAGAATCTAAAATTAAATATATGTATAGTCATATATTATTTCATCAAATTAGATATGTGATGAATATTTTGAAGAATGTTAAAGATGAAAAAGTAAAAAAAGATAAAGCTAAGGAAGTTTATCAGATGTTAAAAAGACTTCAAAAGTATCGTAGATTTATTAATAAAGAAGCTGATATTTTTGATAAAAGAGTAGCACAATATGACAAATTATTGTTAAATCCTCTTACTTCTAAAATATTTTTTAATAGGTTTATAAGATGAAAAAATCTAAAGTAGCTTCTAATTACTTATACAATGTTGCTTATCAAATTTTAACTTTTATTACACCATTTATTACAACTCCTTATTTAGCAAGGGTTTTCGGTTCAGAAAGCTTAGGTATTTATAATTATACTTATTCTATTGTATACTGGTTTATATTATTTGGTATGCTTGGACTTGGAATATATGGTAATAGACAGATTGCTAAAGTTAGAGATGATGATGAAAAAAGATCTAGGACATTTTGTGAAATATTTACATTACAAGTTTTAAATGTATTATTTTCGATGCTTGTATATTTTGTGGTATTTAGATTTTTTGATAAGCAATATTTTAATATATTTTTACTTCAGGGTTTAATGGTATTCGCTACACTTTTTGATATTTCTTGGTTTTATAATGGAATAGAAAATTTCAAGAAAATTACAATTAGAAATTTTGCAGTTAAAATAATTACAATTATATTAATTTTCTTAATTATTAAAAATCCTAATCAGGTTGTTCAGTATGTTTGGATTAATATTGCAATGTTATTTTTCAGTAATATTGTGATGTGGATTAATTTAAAATCTTATGTAAAATTTGTTAAAGTAAAAATTAAAGATGCATATAAACATTTTAAGAATACTTTTATATTATTTTTACCACAAATTGCTACAACTATTTATAGTACATTTACCCAAACATTAATAGGTTTTTTATATACTGATATTAGTGAAGTTGCTTTTTATAATCAAGCTTATAAATTAATTACTATGTGTTTGGCGATTACTACAACTATTGGAACAGTAATGCTTCCTAGAATTGTAAATTCTAAAGCTCATGATGGAATAGAAAAAGTTAAAAGTATGACTAATAAAACTTTTAAGATTGCTTTGTTTTTAGCTTTACCACTTGCTTTTGGAATTGCGGCTGGTTCAATATATTTTGTACCATGGTTTTTAACTGATGAATTTAAGACGGTAGGGTATTTACTTATGATTATGGCACCAGTCCTTGTATTTATTTCAATGACAAATGTTATGGGAACGCAGTTTTTACTTTCTTGTGATAGAGATAAGGATTATACTATTTCTGTGGTTGGAGGCTGTATTATAAATGTTTTGTGTAATATATTTTTAATTTCTAAATTTGGTTCAATAGGAGCTTCAATTGCTACAGTGATAACAGAGGCTAGTGTATTTTTTATTCAATATTTTATGGTTAGAAAAACTTTTGATTTTAGTGGAATTATAACTAAAGGCTTTAAATATTTTAGCGTTGCTTTAGTAATGGGAATTATTATATTTTTAGTTGGCCATTTTATGGGAGCAAATATTATTACAAATTTGGTTCAATTATTGGTTGGCGTAATTGTTTATATTGGAATTTTATATTTTACAAAAGATGATTTACTTTTATTTTTACTTGAAAAAGTTAAAGATGTTTTACATTTAAAGAAAGCATAAAGTAGGTGTTATATGAAAATTTTATTTTTACAATATTGGTATGATTTTTATGGGGGAATTGAGACTGTAAATGATACTTTAGCTAATCAATTTGTTAAAGATGGTTTTGATGTTTCTATTTTATGTTTATGGAAAACCGGAAAAAGTGAATATGTCTATTCCAATAATTATTCTAAATCTTTTATCAACAATGAGCCCAAAAGAGAATCTTATAAAAAAATTATTAATGAAATTTTTAAATTTAAACTTTCAAAATCACTTTATGATATAAAGAAAAACTTAAAATTCTATAGTTCTAGAAAAAAAGATTATAAAGATTTTAGTAATAAAATTAATACAATTAATCCAGATTTTATTATTGTTAGTAATCCAGCATTAATTGAGTTTGTTCCAAAAAAATATTTAAGTAAAACTGTAATTCATTTGCATTCTGGCTTTCAATTTTATCTTGAACAAAAAAAATTGACAAAAAAAATATTAAAATATAATAATAAAATTAAATCTTTTGTTTGGCTTTCACCAAATACGGTTAAACAAGCTAAAGAGATAGGCTTTACAAATAGTACTTATATGTTTGATCCAGTTAGAATTAAATCTGATGTTGACAATAAATTATTAAATAAAAAAATTGTTTTTATTGGACGTTTAGCGCCAGAAAAAAGAGTTGGATTACTTACAGAAATTTTTAATAAATCTAATTTGAACGCAGATGGATGGCAACTAGATATTTATGGTGATGGAGATAAATTAAATATTAATTTATATGATGGAGTTTGTATGCAAGGGGCTACTAACGACGTCAAAAAAGTATTACTTAATTCTTCTGTTTTAGCATTAACTTCTGAATATGAAGGATTTTCTATGGTTGTTTTAGAAGCATATGCTTGTGGAGTTCCAGTTATTGTATTTAATTATGGCGCTGTTTGCCCTGAAGTTGTTTATAACAATGTTACTGGTTATATTATTGAACAAAATAATGCTACTGAATATACTGAAAAATTAAAAGAGTTATGTACAAATTATAATTTAAGAAAGAAAATGGGTGAAAATGCTAAAAAAATGGTAGAAAAATTTTATCCTGAGAAAATTGCTCAAAGATGGTATAAATTATTTAGAGGTGAGTTATGAAAATATCTGTTATTGTTCCAGCATATAATTCCGAAAGCACTATTGAGAGGTGTTTGAAATCTTTAATTAAGCAAACTTATAATAATATGGAAATTATAGTAATAAATGATGGTAGTACTGATAAAACAGATGAAATTATTAGAAGAATAGTTGCTGAAAATTTTGACAAAATTAAATATATCAGCAGAGAAAATAAAGGTATTGGCTTTACTAGAAATGAAGGTTTAAAAAATGCGACTGGTGATTTAATTGGTTTTACTGATAGTGATGATTTTGTAGAACCTGATATGTTTGAAAAAATGTTTTTAAAAATGACTGAAAGCAACGCTGATATTGTTATTTGTAATTACAATGTTTGTAATTTAAATTCTAAAAATAAAGTTGATATTAAATTGCCAAATATTGTTTCATTTGATGACTATCCTCAAATAATTAATAAAATTGATTTTGCCCCATGGAATAAATTATATAAAAAAGAACTTTTTAATGATGTTTTTTTTCCTGAAAATTTGAAATATGAAGATTTAAATACAATTATAAAAGTATTTTCTAAATCTAAAAAAATTGTTAAATTAAATGATTATTTATATAATTATTTAATTAATTCGAATGGTGAAACAGTTACAATAAATGACAAAATATATGATATTTTTTCAATCTTTGATGATTTGTTTTCTTATTTTGATTCATCAGATAAAAAAATTCAAAAACAATTAAAATTACTTTGCTTACGAAAATTATTTATATATACTGAACTTTCTTTAAATAACAAAAATATTAATTTTACAACAATTTTTTTAGAGAAAGTATACCAGTATCTTAACATAAAAATAAAGTCATGGAAAATTTTGTATTTATTGAATAGCAACAATTTAAAGGTTTTTATACTTAGATTTATGCAGGTTAACAAGAAATTATATAAGTTTAGATTAAATAGAAAATTAAAAGCAATGAGGTGAATTATGAATAAACACGCTTATTTGATTATGGCTCATAATGATTTTTATATACTGGAAAAATTACTATTATTGCTTGATGATGCAAGAAATGATATTTATTTACACATTGATAAAAAAGTTAAAAATTTTGATTTTAATTATATAAAATCTTTAGTTAAAAATGCCAATATATATTTTGTTCATCCTATTGATGTTAGGTGGGGTAGTTACCGTCAAATTTTATGTGAGCTAAATTTATTAAGTGAGGCAATTAAAGTACAGCATAAATATTATCATTTCATTTCAGGAGTTGATTTACCATTAAAATCTCAAGATCAAATACATTCTTTTTTTGATAATTCTAATAAAGAATTTGTAGAATATGATAATGATGACATGATTGAAGATGCTTTTTTAGATAGAATTAAGTATTATCATATAGGTGTAAATTTTATAAGAAGTAAAAATAAATTTGTTTCTAAATTTTGTGCTTTTATAAGATATAGATTTATAAATATACAGAAGAAGTTAGGTGTTAATAGGCTTAAAAAATGTAATATGGTTTTCCAAAAAGGTCCTAATTGGTTTAGTATTACTCATGAATTAGCTTGCTTTATTGTATCAAAGAAAAATATACTTAGTCATTTTAAATATTCTTATTGTGCTGATGAATTATTTGTACAAACGATAGTTGCAAATTCTAAATATAAAGATAAAATTTATTTGGAAAATGGCACGAGTTGTTTAAGAAGATTTATAGATTGGGATCGTGGTAATCCATATGTTTTTAAAAAAGATGATTATAAAGCTTTAAAAAATAGTAACTGTTTTTTTGCAAGAAAATTTTCTTCTAGTACTGATAAAGAAATAATAGATAAAATTTTCAATGATTTGTATGAAGGTGATTTAAAATGAAAAATATTTTATTTGTTGTTGATGAAAAGCTTATGGGTGGAACTTCAATTATTTTAGAAAATATTTTTAATGAATTATACGAATATAATTTTGATTTATTAATTTTACATAATAACGGTGATAGATTTCAAAATTTAAATAATGTTAATATTATTTATGGTACTAAATTTTTTGATGTTGTTGATTTAAGATTAAAAGAAATAATAAAAAGTAAAAAAATTTTTAAATTGTTAAAAAAAATATGGTTAATTTTTTTAATTAAAACAGGATTAATTAAAAGAAAAATAATAAAGGAAAGAAAGAAGCTTTTTAATAAAAAATATGATGTGGAAGTTTCATTTAAAGATGGCTTTGGAACATTTTTTGTAGCTTATGGTGATAGTGATTATAAAATAAGATGGCTTCATGCTGATTATTCAAATAATGATCCGGGCAAACATTATAAAAAAACTTTTATAAATGCTTTGTCTAAATTTGATCAATTTGTAGCTATTTCTAAATCTATATCTGATAAATTTAATAATAAGTATCATTTTAATGAAAAAACAAGAATAATTTACAATTTAATAGATAAAAATAAATGTAGACCTACAAAAAAATTAGAAAAAGAAAAGTTTGATTTAGAGTTAGTTTCTGTTGGCAGGCTACATCCTATAAAGGGATTTGATAGGGTATTGAAAGCAATTTTAAAACTAAAAGAAGAAGGTTTATTTGAAAATTCTGTGTATAAAATTGTTGGTGATGGTCCTATGCGACGCCAACTGGAAGAATTTATTAAGAAGAATAATTTAAACGATGATATTATTTTGTACGGATCTAGTAATGAACCTTGGAATTTTTTACAAAATGGGGATTTATTTATATTATCTTCATATAGCGAAGCTTTCCCAACTACGGTTATTGAATCTTTATTAAATCATATTCCTGTTTTTGCTGTAAAATATTCTAGCGTGAATGAAATGTTAAGTAAAAATAATTCTTTTATAGTTGAAAATACTGATGAAGCGATTTATGATGGTTTAAAATATATTATTAAAAATAAAAATAAATTATTTGAACTTAAAAACAATGTAAAAAATTATGATTATGATAATATTAAAATAAAAAAACAATTATTAGAATGTTTGAGGTGTCGAGATGATGAGTAAATTTAAGAATCCTAATTTAATAAAAAGTATTTTTATTATATTTTTAATGATTCAACCATTTTTAGACTTAAAATTTTTATATGAAGATAGTGTTGTAGAATTTTTTCGCTTTTCACCATCTACTATTATTAGAATTTTAGTTATTGCTTTTTTAGTAATAATGGTTTTCTTTTCTAAGAAAAAAGGTAAACAAGAACTAGGTTTATTAATTTATACTTTAATTGTTGGTATATACTTTGTATTTCATCATATTAATTCGATGAATTTTGACGCAAATATAACAGGGACTTATAATTATTCATTAGTTAGTGAATTGTTTTATTGTTTACGAATGGTTTTACCAATTTATTTAATATATTTATTTTATAATATTAAATTAACTAAAAAAGAAGTTGGTAAAATAGTAGCATTTGTAACATTTATTTTCTCATTTGTTATTGTTATATCAAATTTATTTAAGTTTGGCATTGCATCTTATGGTGGTGGGGCATTAGAATATAATGTAATTGATTGGTTTACACATTCTGATATTCCTAATTCTGCAGCAGGATGTCAAGGTTTATTTGCTGGGGCAAATAGATTAGGTGTATTATTGTCAGCTTTATTACCGATTAACTTTTACTTTTTCTTTACTGAAAAATCTAATAAGAGATTTTTATTAATTTTGATAAATATATTAGGAACAATTATGATTGGAACTCAAGTTTCTACTTATACTTGGATTTTAGTAATGATTGTGATAGCAATTCTTTATTTAATTTTGTTAATAATTAAAAAAATTAAATTTGATTTAAAAAAAGTTATTTTGTTTTTATTAATTTTTATTATTGAAATTCCATTTGTTTTGGTTTCACCAGTTACAGTAGGTAGTGAACAAGCTGAAGCAAAAAAAGCATCTGAGGCAGCGATGATTGATAATGATTTGGTTAATAAACAGGAAAATTTATCAGGTAAGCAAGCTAAAATTGAGTTTATTCAAGGAAATTATCAATATTATTATATAAATTATATTTACCCATTTGAAATATATAATTTTAAAGCTGATCCTGATTTTTGGATTAAAATAATGAATAGCCCTTTTGAGGTTAGAAATGATGATAGAAGATTGCAAGAACTTATATCTGACCATTTATATGAACTTAATGATAATTCATTAGATAAATTATTTGGAATGGGCTATTCAAGATTTAAGGCATCTGATTTATATCTTGAAAAAGACTTTTTAGTACATTATTATACAATTGGGTTATTTGGAATTTTGTTATTTTTGTGCCCTTATATTTTTATAATATTAATGTCATTTATTTATGTTTTAAAAGATTTGAAAAATAATTTTAGATTTAGATTTTTAGTATATTTGTGTGCTTTATGCATGATGGTTTTAATTAGTGTTCTTTGTGGTCATATTGTAGATGAAATGGTTACTTATATATTTATGGCTATGCTATCAGGTTTATTATTAAGGGAAATGTTTGAAAAAGAAATTGATGTAAATTATGGTGATAAAAAAGTATCAATTATAATTCCAGTTTATAATACTGAAGAGTATTTAAATGATTGTTTTGATTCTGTTTTAAGACAAAATTTTAAAAATTTAGAAGTAATAGTAATAAATGATTGTTCTACTGATGGTAGTTTAGATATAATTAAAAAGTATCAAAAAGAACATGGATTTATATTAATTAATAACAAAAATAATTTGGGAGTAGCGCGTTCAAGAAATTTAGGTATAAAAAAAGCTACCGGTGATTATATTGTATTTTTAGATAGTGATGATATGCTTTATGATAATAATATTAGACTTTTATTAGAAAATGCTTTAAGATATGAGGCTGATTTAGTAATTAGTAAACTTAATTCATTCAATTCTAAAGGTGAATATGGTTATTATTCAGACAAGTATATTGATGATTATTTTGTAGGTACTTTAAAAGACAACAAAAAAATTGTAAATTGTATTTCAGTTTGCAGTAAACTTTATAAAGCTTCATTAATTAAAGATATAAAATTTTTAGAAGGTACTGTTCATGAAGATAATTCATTTACTATACGAGCTTACTATAATGCATGTAAGATAGTAATTATTCCTGAGTATTTGTATTACCGAAGAGTTAGAGAAAACGAAAATTTATCTATTATGCAAAAGCTTAATTTTAATACATATTTAGATTTAATTAAAAATTATGAAAATGTTTTAAAAAATACAAAACAGCAGACATTTTTATTCAAATTTATGATACGTAAAGCAAATAATTATGTTTTGAAACATGTTAATGAAAGTAATGTTAAAAAAGCAAATCAATGTATTATAGATTTGATTAAAGAGTATGCTAAAACTAATTTTCAGAAGAAAAAACTGATATGTTATAATAATTTATATAGATTATTAATTAAAGGTTATAGAGTAGTATTACGCAAAGGATGATACAAATGAAGAAGAAAAAAGTTTTGTTTATATGTAGCGTGGGTGGACATTTAACACAAATGTTACAATTAAAATCTATTTTTGATAATTATAATTATTTGCTTGTTACAGAAAAAACCGATGTAACAAAAGATTTGAAAGAAAAATATAATGTTAAATTTTTTAAATATTGTAATGGTAAAAACTTTATTAAATATTTCTTTATAAATGTTATAAATGCTTTTAATTCGATATTTACATTTATAAAATTTAGACCAGATGTTATTGTAAGTACAGGGGCAAATACTTCTGTTCCTATGTGCTATTTGGGTAGATTATTTGGTAAAAAGGTTATTTTTATAGAAAGTTTTGCTAAAAGTAGAGGAAAAACCTTATCTGGTAAATTAGTTTATCCTATTGCTTCGACATTTATTGTGCAGTGGGAAAGTATGCTTGAATATTATCCTAAAGCTGTTTATTTTGGAGGAATATATTAAGGAGGCTTATTATGATTTTAGTGACGTTAGGTACTCAAAAACAAAAATTTTATAGATTGCTTGATGCTGTAGAAAAATTAAATACGAATGAAGATATTGTAGTACAAGCGGGAGGATCAGCTGATTATAAAAGTGATAAAATGAAAATTTTTGATTTTATTAGTTATGATGAGATGCAAAAGTATATTGATGAAGCTGACTTAATTATTACACATGGTGGTACTGGTTCGATTATAATGCCTTTACAAAAAAATAAAAAAGTTATTGCATGTCCAAGACTTGCAAAATATGAAGAACATATAAATGATCACCAAAAAGAAATTGTCAATGTATTTGCTTTAGAAGGTCACATTTTGAAATATGATGATGGAGATGATTTACAAGAGGTTTATGATAAATCTAAAAGTTTCAAACCTATTCCTTATAAAAGTAATACTGAAAACTTTATTAAAAATTTAGTTAAAATTATTGAAGAATAAGTGTTGTTGTTATTTATATAAAAAAATGATAAAATTAAGTTGTATTAAAGAAGAGGTGTAAGATATGAAAATAGCAGTTGCGGGTACAGGATATGTTGGTTTGGTAACAGGAGTTGCTTTAGCTCATATAGGTCATAATGTAACATGTGTCGATGTAGATAAAGAAAAGATAAATAAAATGAAAAAGGGTATTAGCCCTATTTATGAACAAGATTTAGAAAAGTTAATGCGTGAAGATAGTGATAGATTAGATTATACACTTGATTATAAAAATGCTTATAAAGATGCCGATGTTATAATTATTGGTGTTGGAACGCCTGAAAGGGAAGATGGTTCAGCAAATTTAGATTATGTTCATTCTGTTTGTGAACAAATTGCTGAGTCTTTGGAAAAAGACTGTGTAGTTGTTTTAAAATCTACAGTTCCTATTGGAACTAATGATGAAATAGAAAAAAAATTAAATAGTGAAGTAAAAAAAGGAATTAAAGTATATGTGGCTAGTAATCCAGAATTTTTAGCGCAAGGAACAGCGGTTCATGATACTTTGTATGCTTCTAGAATTGTGGTTGGTACAGAAAATGAAATTGCTGCTGATGTTATGCAAAAAATGTATGAACCTCTTACAAAAGAACCTTATAATGTTCCATATTTACATACATCAAGAAGAAGTGCAGAAATGATAAAATATGCTTCAAATGATTTTTTAGCTTTGAAAATATCTTATATTAATGAAATTGCTAATTTATGTAAAAAATTAGGAGCTAATATAGAAGATGTTGCTAAAGGTATGGGGTATGATTCAAGAATTGGTAATAAATTTTTAAAAGCTGGTATTGGTTATGGTGGTTCTTGCTTTCCAAAGGATACCAAAGCTTTGCACTGGCTTGGTCAAATTGAAGATGTAGAGTTAGAAACTATTCAAGCTTGTATAAGTGTTAACAAAAAACAAAAGTTAGTATTATTTAATGAATTATTAAATGATTTTAATGGAAATATTGAAGGTAAAACGGTATCTGTATTAGGCCTCACTTTTAAACCTGGAACAGATGATTTAAGAGATGCACCTTCTATTGATAATATTTCAATGCTTTTAGATTATGGCGCGCATGTTAAAGCATTTGATCCAATATCTTCTGATAGTTTTAAGAAAAAGATTAGTTTTAAATTAGCGGACGATGGAGTTAAGGGAACAATTGCATTTTTTGACAATATTGATGAGACAATAAAAGATGCTGATGCTGTTATGATTATGACAGAGTGGCCAGAAATTGTTAATTATGATGTTAAACAATATAAAAAATTGATGAAAACGCCTAGAGTTTATGATGGAAGAAATTGTTATAATTTAAAAGATACTAAAGATATTATTTATAGTTCAATTGGAAGATAATATCTTTTTTTATTATTGATTTACTTTTGCTTTTTTGTTATATTATTTTTAGAAAAGATTGTTTTAAAATGTTAAAAATGTGTAGGGTGATTAGAATGATTAAATTTATTAAAAAGCATAAAATATATGTATTAACTTTTATAACACCTATTTTATTATATTTTATAATATTATTTGTAAAACATATTTATCCTTTTGGGAATATAGCTAATATTGCTTATGATGAGAATTTACAATATGAACAATTTTTTAATTTTTATTATAATGTTTTACATGGCAGTTCTAATATTAATTATTCTTTGTATAAATCATTGGGAGGTTCTTTAGTTGGGCTTTGGGGTTATTATTTAGCTTCACCAATTAATTTAATTTTATTGTTTTTCAATGAAATGAATGTCCTTAATTTTGTCTTTTTAGCAACATCAATAAAAATTGGTTTATGTAGTTTATTTTTTGCTGTTTTTATTAAATATAGATTTAAAAAATTAAAAGATATTCATGTTTTAATGCTTGCTGTTGCTTATTCGTTTACTCAGTATGTCGTTGGACAAATGGCTAATATAATGTGGCTTGATGGGGTATATATGCTTCCTTTGCTTTTATATTTTACCGAAAAATATTTGAATGATAATAAAAAACTAGGATTATATATTACATTTATTTTAACTATTATTTTTAATTGGTATACAGGTTATATGAATTGTTTATTTACTTTTATATATTTTGTATATAGATTAATATGTATAGAACATGATAAAAATAAGCATATAAACAAATTAAATTTATTTAAAAAAATAGTTAAATTTGGGTTTATAGAATTACTTAGTGTTTTAGGTAGTGCAGTTATATTTTTACCGATTGTTATTTCTCAATTAAATAGTAGAAGTTTTTCGACAACAAATTTATTTGAATTTTCTACCAACGGTTCTTTTTTTAATATATTTAGAGGATTTATGATAGGTAGTGAAAATCCGAGTACAGCAATTACTTTATATTGTTCTATTTTTGCCTTTATTTTGATATTTTATTATATTTTTTATAAAAAGATTAATTCTTTTGAAAAAAAGACAACATTAATTTTTGCTTTAATTATGATTTTTTCACTATTTTTTAAACCACTTGAATATATATGGCATGGAATGCTTTCTGTAAATTCATTTCAGTATAGATTTTTATATGTTTGTATTTTAACTGTTTTGTTACTACCTGCGGCTATTTTAAATAAAAATGAAAAGTTAGATAAAGAACTTGTTAAAAAAATAATTTTTGGCTCTATTTTAGCATTTTTGGCATTTGATTTATTGATTAGATTTAGCCCAAAAAGATTATGGGTACAAATTGTGATTTTATTGCTTTATTATTTTATTATATGTTTATTTAAAAAAGATAAATTTAAAATGCCTTTAATTTTTACTTTATTTATGTTTGAAATATTAATAAATGCTTATTTGCTTGTTGGAAATTCTTATACATTGGACAAAGATTATTATTTAAATTATTCGGCTAATGAGAAAAAGATGATTAATCAAATTAAAAATAGTGATAATGATTTTTATAGAATTGAGACAAATATAGATAGAGATATTAAAAGAAATTCATTTATCAGTAATGAGAGTTTGGCTTATTCTTATAGTACAATTGAACAATATACATCTACATATGATCAAACAACAGGTTATTTTTTAGCTAATTTAGGTTATTCTAGAAATGTTTTTCCAACATTTTATCATGAACCTATTTTGCCGGTTGATAGTTTACTTGGAGTAAAATATTTGCTTACTGATGTAAATTATGATGGTTTTGAGTTAAGAAAAGAATTTAATTCTTATAATGGTAAAAAAGTATATGAAAATGAATATGCTCTTTCACTTGGAATGAACAGTTCTTCCGACATTTTAAAAGTAAAATATAACGGTAATCCATTTGAATATATTAATGAAATTTATAGTGGTATTTTAGGTAGAAATATTCAATTATTTAAACTTTATGATATTACAGAAAACAAAATTGACTCTTTAAACTATGAATATAATACTAATCAAGATAATAATTCAAATATAATTTATTTTCGTTTTAATTTAGCTCCATCTGAAATAACGATTAAAAGAGATAATAATTTAGAGGAAAAATATGAAAGTTATTGGCTTACACATAATGTTTTAGTGCTAGGTAATGATAGTGAGAAGCATACTTTAAAAGTAAAAAATATTGATAAATCAAAATATGAATTACAATTTTATAGTTTTGATTTAGAATTGTTTGAATCTATTATTTCTGAAATTAAGGAAAATTCTATAAATTTTGAAAAAATAGAAGATGGAAATATTAAATTTATAGCAAGTGGTGAATATGCATTACTAACTATTCCTTATAGTGATTCTTGGAATATAACTATTAATGGCAAAAAAACTGAACCTTTAAAAGGAGCTGATGGACTGCTTGTTATTCCTCTTTCTGATGAAGTTAATCACGTAAATATGAAATATAAAGTAAAAGGTAAAGAGTTAGGATTATTTGTTACTATTTTATCTGCTTGTGTATTTACTATTTTTTGTATCTTTGATAATAAATTATTTAATAAAAAAGTTAATAGTTAAAAAGTTCAATCTAACTTTTTTTGCTTTCTTTATTGTGCCATTTATAAAAATATGTTATATTTAATTAGGTTTGATAAGAGAATAAAAGGAGGCATAGATAAAAATATAGGGTGGTAATATGAAAGTAAGACAATCTAATTATGAATTAATGCGCATTGTTTCAATGTTTTTAATTGTTATTTATCACATTTTAATTCATGGTAATGTTTTTAATAATACTAAAGGTGGCTTGCATTTTATTTTTGCTTTTTTAATATGTATAACATTAGTACATGTAAATTCATTTGTATTAGTAACAGGGTATTTTAATTATAATAAAGATTTTAAATGGAAAAAGTTTTTCTCGGTGTTTATGCAATCTTGGTTTTATCAGATTGTAATAGCTTTAATTATATTTATTTGTGGTATTTATTATATTGGTGGTAGCTATACGTTATTTAATACTTTATCTCCACTTAATTATAGTTATTGGTTTATTGTTAAGTATTTATTACTTTATTTGTTATCTCCATATATAAATAAAGTGATAAAGTGTACTACACAAAAAGAACATAAAAGATTAATAATTATTATGTTTATATTATTTTCTATTTTACCTTTTATAACTAGAGGTGGTTTGATTTTTAATGATGGTTTTACATTAATCCAATTTATAATGTTATATTTTATTGGTGCTTATTTTAGAAAATATCCAATTCAAGAAAATTATCATTTTAAAAGATTTAGTAAAAATAAATTACAAATTATATTATTTAGTTTAACTATTATCTTTTGTCTATCACACTTTTTGCTCAATTTATTATCTAGTTATTTTCTATCTTTTGAAAATCAAATATTTGTTGATTTTGGAAATAGTTTAAAACAGTGGTTTACTTATTATAGTGCCCCTTTTGTGATATTACAAAGCGTTTGTTATTTTTTATGGTTTGGGACTTTATCAATTAAGAATAAAGCTATTAATTTAATTGCATCATTAGTGTTTGGAGTTTATTTAATTCATGATAATGATTTTGTAAGGCCAATTTTATATAAGTTTTTAAAGATTGATACAGGAACAGTTATTACTGATTTTATTATTATTTTTAAAGTTTTTGGATTTGCAATTTTAATATTTGTTATTTGTTTATTGATTGAATTTATTAGAAAAAAATCATTTGAATTTATATGTAAACGAAAATTAGTAAAAAAATTAACTTTTAAAATAAAAAATTATTTAATAAATGTATAAAAGAAGGTAAGACCTTCTTTTAATTTTCTGCTTCTTCTAACATATTTGTAATAAAAATTCCATATCCTTTATGAGTGTCATTAATAACAACGTGAGTGACTGCACCAATTATATTGTCTCCTTGTATAATAGGGGAGCCACTCATTCCTTGAATTATACCACCAGTTTTATGTATTAATTCTTTATCAGTAATTTCAAAAACAAAATTTTTGTTTTTTTGTTTTTCAGAATTAATTTGAGTAATATTTATTTCATATTCTTGAATTTTAGTACCATCTAATACTGTTAAAATTTTAGCTTTTCCCTTTTTTACTTCGTTAGGTTTTGCAACATTATAGGTTTTAGATTCATTAATTTCATCTGTATATTTACCAAAGATTCCTTGTTTAGTATTTTCACTTACTGTACCCTTAATATCTTCTTTATCATATTCTGCTTGTTTTTCCCCAGGGGATCCATCTTTGCTTGGTAAAATACCAGTTACTTCAGAAGAAAATATTGTTCCATCTTTTACTTCGAATATTTTTCCAGTAGTTTGCTCTTGAATTTCATGACCTAAAGCTCCAAAGTTTTTAGTGGTAGGATCAATAAAGGTAAGTGTTCCAATACCAGTAATACTATCTTTTACATATAATCCAGTTTTATAAACATTACTTTCGTCTTTGTATAATTTTAAAGTTGTTTCCTTTTCTTGATTATTTCTCATATAAGTGATGTCAATTTCATCATCTTTTAAATCATTAATTTGTGTGGCCATTTCTTCAATGTTTGAAACCTTATTACCGTTAATTTTTTCGATAATGTCTCCTGTTTTTAAGCCAGCTTCTTTTGCAGGAGATGTGTCTTTTACTTCATAAGTTCCAACAATTAAAACGCCATCTGAATTAAGTGCTATACCAATATTTTGTCCACCTGCAATTATTTTATCTGAATAAGCTAAGGCATTTATTGGTATAATAAGAGTAAATAGAAGAAGCAAGAAGATTGATTTTTTAAATTTTTTTAAAAGCAAATAATCATCTCCTATTTAAAAATCAGACTACATTATTATTATGAGAATTTATAAAAAAAATAAAAGTAGTATTTTATGGTAAAACGTTTTTAAATGTGGTAATATAGTTATGGTGATTTTATGTTATTAAAATTTTGTGAAGACAATTTTTTATTTTATATCACTCACACAAAGTATTTTGATATTTTGTGCATATTTGTTGTGCTATTTTTTATTGTTTTATTTATATTAACTCAAAAAAATGAATTTATAGATAAATTTAAAAATAGCAATTTTAAAATGTTTACAACAATTTTTTCTTTTGGAATTTTTGTTGGTTTTTTTGTTTTTTTTTTTTTTTTTAGTTTGAATATGAATGAATTTTAAGTAT
>CALVII010000004.1 GCA_944329465.1 uncultured Bacilli bacterium
TTACCTGATGATTTTGTTTTACCAACTAAAGTTACTAAAGATGAAAGTAAATTAACTAATGATTTATATTTCTTTTCTCCTTCTTCTAAAGGTTATATGTGTGCTTATGATGTGAATGGAGATGTTAGGTGGTATTTAAACGAAACAGCTATTTGGGAGGTTAATAGACTTAAAAATGGTCATTTACTTGTAAGTACGGAAAGATTAGTCAATACACCTTATTATTCAACAGGTTTATATGAAATGGATATGCTTGGAAAGGTATATAGAGAGTATAGTTTACTGGGAGGATATCATCATGATTATTTTGAAATGGATAGTGGTAATTTATTGGTGGCATCTGATGATTTTGATAACGAAGATGGAACGGTTGAAGATTATATAGTAGAGTTAGATAGAAATACAGGTAATATTGTTAAAAGGTTTGATTTAAAAGATATTTTGAATATGGAAGATGGCAAGAGTGAAAATTGGATAAATTATGATTGGTTTCACAATAATTCGGTTTGGTATGATAAAAAAACTAATTCGATTACTTTATCTGGTAGACATCAGGATATAGTAGTTAATATCGATTACGATAGTGGTAAACTTAACTGGATATTAGGTGATAATACTAACTTTAGTAAGGAATACCAAAAATATTTCTTTAAATTAGAAAATGGTGAATGGCAGTGGTCACAACATGCAGCTATGATTTTACCTAATGGTGATGTGTTTTTGTTTGATAATGGAAATAATAAATCTAAAGATAAAAATAAATATGTAAAAGCAGAAGATAGTTATTCTAGAGGAGTTATTTATAGATTAGATGTAGAGAATATGACTGCTAAAGAAGTGTGGGAATATGGTAAAGAAAGGGGTAGTGCATTTTATTCTCCTTATATTTCGGATGTTGATTATTTGTGTGATGATCATTATATTATACATTCTGGTGGTATTTCTTATAAAAATGGAGTTATTCAAAATCAGCCAGCTGGTATAGCTAATTCAGATACTTTAGTTAGTGATACAGTAGAGATTTTAGATGGCAATATTATATTTGAAATGATATTGCCTACTAATAATTATAGAGTAGAAAAAATGAGTTTATATGATGGTAGGTTTACTTTGGGTAAAACTCGTGAACTTGGATCTTTGGGTTTAACTGAAATTGATAGTCAAGAATTTGGAATTATTTTAAAGGCGAATAATATAGATAATAATTATAAAAAACACAATATTAAAATTACTCAAGAAAAAGATAGGTTAGTAGTTACGGGAGAGTTTAAAAAAGGTAGTTCTGTAAATATTATCTTATATAAAGATATGACTAAAAACCTTTATGCGATGAGGGTTAGTAAAACTCCTTATACGGCACTTTGTGTAGATTTAGGTGATGATAAGGAGAATATAAAATCCACTAAATATATTAATAAGGAAGGACTTTTTGGTAAATATAGTATTTTTATTGAGATAGATGGCATTTTATATAAGACTGACGAATATGTTAGATTTTAAAAAATTAACTTAATTAAAAAAGTTAATTTTTTCTTTAGAATAATTTAAATTTATAGTAAAATGAAAGAGGGGGGATATTATGTATGCACCTTTAAATATAAAAACATGTAATTTTCTTTTGAAAAGTATGATTCGGATTAGTGATTTAATAAAAGTGGCTAAAGAAAATAATATAAAGGCCTTAACTATAACGGATGATAATATGTATGGTGTTTTGGAGTTTTATAATGCATGCATAAAAAATGATATAAAACCAATAATTGGTTTAGAAATATCCTTGCCTGAGAAAATAGTTTTTTATGCTATGAACTATGATGGTTATAAAAATTTAATGAAATTAACAACTAAAAAATCAGAAAGAGATTTGACAATTAATGATTTATTTGAATATTCTTCTAATTTGATTTGTTTGGTTCCTTATGAAAGTAGAAGTGTATATAATGAACTAAAAAAAATATATCAATATATTTTTATGACTTATAAAAATGAAGAGGAAAAGGCGAAAATAAAAGCTGAAAACATTTTATATATGAATGAAATTTTATGTATAAATAAGGAAGAGGAAAATTATTTAAAATATCTTAAAGCAATTAAAGAAGGAAAAAAGGTTAATGAAATTACGGAATCTTTTGTTGATAAAAGTCTTTTACCTTTTAAGGGTGATTCTAAAAATAACGAATTATTGGTTAGCCTTTGTAATGTAAAAATTAAAATGCACCAAGATTTACTTCCTATATTTGATAAGCAAAAAGATGCTTATGAGGAGTTAAAAAAAGCTTGTATTCAAGGTATGAAGGACATTTTTGGCTCATCTGCTCCTAAAAAATATGCAATTAGATTAAAACACGAATTAGATATTATCAATAAGATGGGATTTTGTAATTATTTTTTGATTGTGGCAGATTATATAAAATATGCGAAAGGACATGGAATTTTAGTTGGACCGGGTAGAGGAAGTGCGGCAGGCTCATTAGTTGCTTATGCTTTAAATATTACAACTATTGATCCATTAAAATATAATTTGTTATTTGAAAGGTTTTTAAATCCAGAAAGAATTACTATGCCGGATATCGATGTCGATTTTGAGGACACGAAAAGGGAAGAAGTAATTAATTATTGTATGAATAAATATGGTGAAAAAAAAGTAGCATTAATTGTTACTTTTGGAACTTTGGCGGCTAAACAAGCTATTAAGGATATATGTAGAACTTTAGATATTAATCAAGCGAGAGCAGATCATTTAACTAAGCTTTTATCTTCTAATCTTTCATTAAAACAAAATTATCAAAATAAAGAAGTTAAAAGGTTTTTAGAAATAAATTCTGAATTTAAACCGGTATATAAAATAGCTTCTAAATTTGAAGGCTTAAAAAGACATACATCTATTCATGCGGCGGGCATTGTGATGTCGAAATATGATTTAGATGATTATGTGCCTTTGGATAAACATGAAGGTTTTTATGCGACAGAATACGATAAAGATTATTTAGAAAATTTGGGCCTTTTAAAAATGGATTTTTTAGGTTTAAAGAATTTGACTTTGATTGCTAATATTTTGAAGGAGATAGATGGATTAGAATTCGATACGATTAAAGAAGATGATACGGATGCTTTAAATATTTTTTATACTGTAAATACTAGTGGTATTTTTCAATTTGAATCAGAAGGTATGAAAAAGTTTTTACATAAATTTAAACCTAGAACATTTGAGGACGTTGTATCAGCACTTGCTCTTTTTAGACCGGGTCCCATGAAAAATATTGATTCATATATCAGAAGAAAAAATAGTCTGGAAAAAATTGATTATTTTCATAAAGATTTAGAGCCAATTTTAAAATCAACATATGGAGTTATTATTTATCAAGAACAGATTATGCAAATAGCGGGAGTTATGGCTGGTTATTCAATGGCTCAGGCGGATTTGCTTAGAAGAGCTATGAGTAAAAAAAGTGAGAGTATTTTGTTGAAAGAGCGCGATAAATTTATTAATGGAAGTGTTCAAAGAGGTTATGATAAGGATTTAGCAGTTAAGGTTTATAATATGATTTTTAAATTTTCTGATTATGGCTTTAATCGTTCGCATTCTGTAGCGTATGCTATGATATCTTATAAAATGGCTTATCTTAAAGCTCATTATCCTAAAATATTTATGAAACATTTACTTTCTTTAGCTATAAATAGTGAGATTAAAACTAAGGAATATATTTATGAATGTCATAGAAACGAAATTGTTATTTGTAAACCGGATATTAATTTAAGTGGTGAATATTATCAGATAATTAATAATCAGATTATATTTCCACTTACTAATATTAAAAATGTTGGAACAAATGCGGCTAAAATTATATTAAAGGAAAGAGAAAAAGGTAAGTTTAAAGATATTTTTGATTTTGTAGCTAGGTGCTATGGAGGTGCGGTTAATTCTAAAACTTTGGAAAGTTTAATATATGCGGGAGCTTTTGATAAGTTTGGTTTTAATAAAAAAACTTTAATTTCTAATTTAGATGTTATTATTAATTATAGTGAAATTGGTTCTTATGTGGATGATGATATTTTTAAGCCAGAATTAGAACAGTGTTTTGAATTTACTAAAAAAGAACTTATGAGTCAAGAATTAGAAGTGTTTGGTTTTTATTTAAGTAATCATCCAGTTAGCGAATATAAGAAACAAAATGGTAAAGCAATTGAACTTAAAGATATTAAAAATTATTTTGATAAGGTGATTGAAGCTATTATCTATGTCGATAGAATTAAAGAGATTAATACTAAAAATAAAGATAAGATGATGTTTATTATGGGTAGTGATGAGCTAGGAACGGTGGATATTGTTGTTTTTCCAAGGGTATATCAGATGATGCCGGAAATTTCTGTAGGTGATATATTAAAGATTACTGGTAAAGTTGAGAAAAGATATGATCAATTTCAAATTGTTGCGAATAAAATAATAAAATTGAATTGATATTTATTTTTAATTTAATTTGTGTTATTCTATATAATAGAGGTGAAGGAATATGAAAGGGGAAAAAGGTAAATTAGTTTTAGTTTATATTTTAATGTTATTAGTAATTGGATTAATTGTTTTTTTGACTTTTATGGTTTTGAATGATGGAAAAGAAGAAAAAAATGATTCAAAGGCTAATGTTACACCAACGGTCGATGTAAATCCATATCCTAATGTTTCAGATGTATGTACATTTGAACTTACAACTGATGAATACAATGGTTTAACGGGCCCAGGATGTAAGGGTGGTTATAGTAGGTATAATATAAATGGTTTAGCAATTGATGGAACTATGGTGAAAGTAGTAGTAATTTATTCTGACAAAAACGGTAACAAAGCGGGATTATATATTAACGATAGGAAGGTTTTAGATGGAGTTTCTAATGTTACGAATCTAAAATTTGGCATTTTTAACAGTTTGTTATTTGTAAAAGATACTTATGAGTCTTATTCAAATGTGCTTGTGTTTAATAAAGATGTTTTAAAAGTATATGATTTAAATGAATCTTTAGATTCTTCAAAAATAACTGATCCAATATTAAATCAGGTTATTAGTTCTACTACTATTAATCCAAATAGTTTTAATTTTACAGATACTTATTTTACTTTCCAAGCACAGATAATGGGAGATAATAATCAAGTGTTATCTGGTTCAACTTATCGAGTGAACTTTACTAATGCAGAATTTTCAAAACCTGAGTTTATTGGTCAAAATTAAAAGGATAGCTAACTTAAGCTATCCTTTAAAATATCTAATATGTTATTTTTTTCATCATCTGAACTTTTACTCCAAACGATTTTAAAAAATACGCCTAAACCAGGTAAAGTGATCTCGTCTTTGTCATTAAAAGATGAAGTAATTGAAGTTTGAATATCTTCTTTACTGGCTCCTTTAAAATTATTCATAATATGTTTTTGAATACTTATCATTTTTATCATTTCCTTTCAAATATATTATGGTCAAAAAATATTAAATTTATTCCTTTGATTAACATATAATATAATATGAAAAGGTTGAATGATTTAAAAATAAATGAAGAAGGTATAATTATAAAAATAGATACAAATCAAAATATTAAAAGAAGACTTATGGATATTGGCTTTGTCAAAGGGGAAAGGGTGAAGCTTATTTTAAAAAATTTTGGTGACAATATGCGGGCTTATAAAATAAAAAATACGGTTATGGCTTTACGGGTGAATGATACTAAAAATATTTTAATTAGGAAAGTTTGAGTGCTTTCTTTTTTCTTTACAAGTGCATTTGTTTTTGATATAATTTTTACACGAAATTAGGTGATTATATGAAGGTAAAAAGTATTAAAAAAGTAGGCAATAAATATAAGATAATTTTAGATAATGAGGAAGTAATAACCACTAATGATCAGGTTATTATTAACAATAACCTTTTATATGATAAAAAACTTAGTAAAAAAGAATTGGAGAAGATAAAAGAGGATACTAATTATTATGAAAATTATAATAAAATATTAAAAATGATAAATAGAAAGATTAGGTGTGAATTTGAAATAAGGAAGAAACTTAATAAGCTATCTAAAGTAGATCAGGATAAGATGATAGATCACCTGAAAGAAGTTGGTTTGATAGATGATTCTTTATTTGCTGAAAGCTATGTTAATGATAAAATTAATTTAACTTTAGAAGGACCTTATAAAATAAGAAAAGAGTTAGAGGCTTATAATATAGATAATGATTATATAGAAAGATCTTTAGAAAGTTTTTCTCAAGATTTAATTGATAGTAAATTAGAAAAAATAATAAATAAAAAAATTAAGTCAAGTACTAAAGATACTACTTATATTTTTAAACAAAAAACATCTTTATATTTATTAAATTTGGGTTACAGTAGGGAAGATGTTATTAATCATTTAGAGGGTGTTAAACTGAATAATGATTTAGGAAAAGAGATGTTTAAGATTTATAATAAATTAAAAGCAAAGTATGAAGGTTATACTTTGCGCGTTAAATTAAAACAGAAATTATATTCTAAGGGGTTTACTTCTGATGAGATAAATGATTTTATAGAAAAAACAGTTCATTAATTTGAGCTGTTTTTGGTATTAGTGGCAAGTGCAGAATTGATAGAATTATCATAAGATTTTTTGAGTTCGTCATCGGAAATTTCTAGGTTGTATTTTTTTCTTAGAGCCATTAAAGCTTTAGTTTGTAAGGTTGAATCATTATTGATTTTTTCTTCGGTAAGTTTATCTATAACATCTTCTTTAACATCTTTTAATTTTGGTTTTTCTTTTTGGCTAATACGGTAAATGATATGATAACCATATTCTGATTTAACAGGTGTTTTTGAATATTCACCATCTTTTAAATCATTAACGCCATCCCAAAATTCGTCGACAACTGAACCATAAGTGACAGTAAGTTTTCCACCTTTACTAGCAGTTCCTTCGTCATCAGAATATTTTTTGGCTAGATCGGCAAATTTTTCACCTTTATCTAATTTTTTGATAATATCTTCAGCTTCTTTTTTAGCTTCTTTTTCAGCTTTTTCTTTTTCTTCGTCAGTCATATCCTCTTTAGTATTAGGACTGATTAAAATATGTCTAGCTTCAATATCACCAAAAATGTTGTCGTCATAATATTTTTGGATTTCATCGTCAGTTAATTCGTCTTTGACATAATTTTCAGTAACGATATTTTTCTTATATTCCAAAATTAATTCTTCTTTAAATTCTTCTTCGTCAGTATATCCTGCAGATGTTAAAGCGGCATTAAAGTCTTGTCCGTAACTTTGATATGATTTTTTATATGAACTTAATTGAGAGTCGGCGTAAGCTTTAGCATCTTCGTCAGTTTTAATTTCCTTATTTACAATAAATGAATCAATCATATTAGTTAAAGTAACTGCACCACCTTGTTTTTTTAATTCGCCATATAAATCTTCAGCTGTAATAGATTTACCATCCATTTTGGCAACAACTTCTTCACCATTTTTCAAAGTAGCTATTTTTCCACAACCAGTAAGCATTAGGGCCGCTACTAAGAGTAAAGCAAATGTTTTTTTCTTATTCACGTAAAATCTTCCTTTCATATGTATGCTTTCATACATATAAAATAATACCAAATTTTCCTTTAAAATTCAATATTTTTATTTATTTTCACCCATAAGTAATCACACAAAGCAAAATTTTCCATAAAATAATGTGAAAGGTAAAAAGGAGGATGATTTATATGTGTAATACCGGAACAAGTTCAGCAGCAATCGTATTAGTATTATTTATTCTTTTAATAATCATACTTGGAGCTTATTTATAAGCCCTAGAAAGGAGTAATTATGGCTTGCAATAATTCATGTGAAAGACCATGCGAAAGACCATGTGGTAACAATAGTTATTTAATTATTTTGGTTCTTTATATTTTATTAGCTATTTTACTAGGGTCTGTATTCTTTTAATAAGGGAAAAGTCCATGGACTTTTCTTTTAGTATTAATTGTTTTATAAAAAATGATATATTATTAATGTATGAGTGATTATAGATGTGATATAATTATTATGTAAAAAGCGGCGATTCCGGCTATATAACAGGAACTTAAAAAAGTAGGCTAGAGTTTAATCTTTAGCCTTATTTAAAAATTTTGGTATTCAAATAATTGACATAGCATATATAATTGTATATAATTAAATGCAAGACATGGGAAAAATAGTAATAAGATAAATATATTTATAGTGAGCTTAGATTAGTGGAAGCTAGGCAATATGTCCTTATGAACGCAGTTCCTAAAAATGCCGTTGTATAATCTGCATTAAAGATTAAAGTTGCATAGAACCTCTATGAAATAAGGTGGCACCGCGGGTAAAAGCTCGTCCTTATTTTATAGGGGATTTTATATTATAAAGGAGGAATTGAAATGAATGGTAAATTGGAAAATATTTTAAATGAAGTATTAAAATCATTAGGTTATGATTATGAAACAAAGGTGGTTAGATCAAATATTGAAGGGGTGGATTTTCAGTGTGATGATGCTTTTAAATTAGCTAAGATTTATCACAAAGCACCTTTTTTAATAGCCGAAGAAGTAGTGGATAAATTAAAGGAAAATTTTAATGGTTATTTTAAAGAAGTCAGTGTTTCAAAACCGGGTTTTATAAATATTGTAGTTAGTGATAGTTTTATCAACAAGTCATTAATAGAATTAATGACTAAAGAAAAGCTTGGGGCATCTATAGAAGATAAAACTATTGTTTTAGATTATGGAGGTCCAAATGTTGCCAAGCCACTACATGTTGGGCATTTAAGAACAGCGATTATTGGACAGGCTATTAATAATATTTTAAAATTTAAAGGTAATAAAACTATTAGTGATATTCATCTAGGGGATATTGGTGCCCAAATGGGACAAGTTATTTATGGAATTATTCATGATTTTCCAAATAAAAAATATGAAGATATAGAGATTGATTTAGATTATTTGAACAAAACATATCCAAAAATAAGTGGTTTGTGTAAGGAAAATGAGGATGTAAAAAAAGAATGTGCGAAGATAACTAAAAAATTGCAGGAAGGTGATTTGAATTATAGGATTTTATGGAAAAAAATATGTGATATTTCTATAACTGATATTAAAAAAATATTCGATTATTTAGATGTTCATTTTGATTATTGGTATGGTGAAAGCGATGCATATAAATATTTTGGCGAGCTTATGGAATATTTTGATACGAAAAAGTGTGTTAGAATGGATAATGGAGCTAAAGTAATCGATGTTAAGGAAGATACTGATAAAATAGATATTCCACCATGTATAATTCAAAAATCTGATGGGGCTTATTTATATGCGACATCTGATTTAGGTACCATTTGGCAAAGAAAGAAAGATTTTAATCCAGACGAGATAATTTATATTACAGATGCTAGACAAAGTATGCATTTTACTCAAGTATTTAGAGCAAGTAAGAAAACTAATATTTATAATGGTAAATTAACTTTTTGTGGTTATGGTACAGTTAATGGTAAAGATAATAAGCCTTTTAAAACAAGATCTGGTGGAGCTGCTAAATTAGAGGATTTAATAAATGAAGTTAAAGAAGAATTTATTAATTTAAGACCAGAAAACAAAAATATGGATAATGAAGATTTAGATAAGATTGTAAATGCCATTTTAAAGTTTGCTGATTTACAAAATGATTTAACGAGAAATTATATTTTTGATATTAAAAAATTTAGTGAAGTAAATGGAAAAACAGGGCCTTATATTTTATATACATATTTGAGAATTAATAAATTACTTTCTTTAGATGGTGGCAGTTTATCAGAAAATATATATAATGAAGTCGATAGGACTTTACGTTTAAAATTATTAGAAGTAAGTTCAGTTATTGACGAGACGGCTAAAGAAAGAAGACCACATATTATTGCAAATTACTTGTATGATTTATCAGTAATTGCGAATAATTTTTATCAATGTAATCATGTAGTAGGTTTAGAAGGACAAATAAAAACCGATTATAATATAATTTTGAAATATAACAATTTAGTTATAAAAACACTTTTGGAATTACTTGGCATCCATATTCCTAAAACCATGTAAAATGGTTGAAAAGAACTTTTAATTATGATATATTAATATCAGAATAGGAGATGGAAATTATGGAAGACATGCATAAATCTTCAATTATTATGGTTTTATTAGCGGTTGTATTTGTTATGGCTATTGGTTATGCGGCATTTTCTCAACAATTAACAATTAATGGTACAGCATCAATTGATTCTAGCTGGGATGTTCACATTGAAGATATTGCTGTAAATGGTACTACTTTAGATGGTAAGAATGTCAGTGCGACTGTGGGAGACGATAAATTAAGTGCGAGTTTTCAAGCTGAATTAGTTAGTCCTGGTAGTAGTGTAACTTATGATGTGACAGTTAAAAATGGTGGAACATTAAATGCTAAATTAGAGTCTATTACATTTACTGACGATAATAATGATGCTATAGAGTATAGCTATGCTGGTATTACTCAAAACGATGTTATTAATGTGGATGGAACTCAAACATTTACGGTTACTGTAAAATTTAATGATACTTATACTTCAACACCTGCAAATAAAACTAGTAATTTAACTATGTATTTATCATTTGTTCAAGCTTAAACGTTAGATTTTTTTCTAACGTTTTATTTACACATTTTCACTTGAAATTGAAAATTAAATATGGTAATATCATAATAGAGTAGGAAAGCTACTTAGAAAATAGGAGGGAAGAAACGTGGAAGCAAAACACAAAAATGCCTTAATTGGAGCATTACTTGCAGTAGTATTTGTAATGGCAGTTGGTTATGCCGCATTTGCACAACAATTAACAATCAACGGAAGTGCTGAAATCACCTCAAGATGGGATGTTCATATGAAACAAGAAGGAGCAACTGCAACTCCATCATCTACAATGGGAACAAATCCATCAGGTGATGTACAAGTTGCAGGAGGTGGTTTAACAGCTACATTTAATACAGAATTAGTAAGTCCAGGAGATACTGTAACATATGTTATTCCAATTGAAAATAAAGGAACAATTGATGCAAGATTAAGTACAATTACTTTATCAAGTGAAACTCCAGAAATGGTTGTTGATAATGGAAGGTTAACTGCTACAACAAAAGATGGCGATATTAAATATACTGTTACTAGTCCAGGGAATGAAACTTTAGCGGCTAATACTGGTACTGCAAATGTTACTATTGTTGCTGAATTTGTCAATAAAGCAGAAGGACAAGGAAATCTTCAAAATTTATCAGCAAATTTAACTGTAACAATGAATTATGTTCAAGCTTAAGTTTTTACTTAAGCTTTTATCATGTAATTTAAACACATTTAACAAATGTATACAAAAAAACGAGAAAAATTTCTTGAATTGTAAATCAAAATATGATAATATCATTATAGAGTAGGGAAGCTACTTAGAATATTATAGGAAGGAAGGAAAAAATGGAAAGTAAACACAAAAATGCGTTAATTGGAGCATTACTTGCAGTAGTATTGGTTATGGCTGTAGGTTATGCAGCATTTGCTCAACAATTAACAATCAATGGTAGTGCTGAAATCACATCTACTTGGGATGTTACATTTGATGAAACAAAAACTGGTGGTGCAGGTGTAATTGATGCTACAGCAGGTATAGCTAGTGGTAAAACTCCAACTGGTACAGTTAGTTATGATAATGGAAATCATAATGCTAATATTAGTGCAACATTATATCAACCAGGAGATACTGTTTTATTTACATTAACAATCAAAAATAATGGTACAATTCCTGCTACTATTGGAGCTCCTACAGTTGCTATGGATGGCGACGAAAATGACGGCGCATTAATTGCTAAAAAAGGTAATATACAATTTACTGTAACAGCAGCAGATACAAAAACACTTAACCAAAATGATACAGTTACTATGACAGTTAAAGCTGAATTCATTAGTTCTGCAACATCTGTTGGTGATACTACTTCAGCTAAAGTTACAATTAATATGAACGCTTCACAAGCAACTGCTTAAAGTGTAAAACAAAAAAACTTTTTATAGTTTTTTTTGTTTTGTCTTGAATGAAAAAAACAATTATGATATATTATAAATAAAGTAGGAAAGTGCTACTTTGAGAGAAAGGAAGGAAAACATGGAAAGTAAACACAAAAACATATTAATAGGTACACTACTTGCAGTAGTATTTGTAATGGCTGTAGGTTATGCCGCATTTGCACAACAATTAACAATTAACGGAAGTGCTGAAATTACTTCAACTTGGGATGTAAAATATGATTCAACAAAAACAGAAGCTACTCCAGGTGTAGTTGATGCAGTAGCTGGTTTTGCTGGAGGAACAACTCCAAAAGGTACAGTTAGTTATGATAACGATGATCATAATGCTAATGTTCGTGCAACATTATATCAACCAGGAGATACCGTTACATTTACATTAACAATTAAAAACTATGGTACAATTCCTGCTACTGTAGGAACTCCAACCGTTGAAATGACTGGTGACCAAGATGTTCAACCATTAGTTGCTAGAAAAGGTAATATTCAATTTACTGTAACACCAGCAGCTACTACAACAATGAATCAAAATGATACAGTTACTATGACAGTAAAAGCTGAATTCATTAATTCTGCAACTTCTGTTGGTACAGCCACTTCTGCAAGTATCACTGTTAATATGAATGCTTCACAAGCACAGTAAAATTTAAATTAAAAGAAAAACAAATTAATGTTTTTCTTTTAATTTACATAAATAACCAAAAAAATTGTCAAGCAAAAAAATATCATTAAAACTTTTCTGTTAATAGTTGTCAACTTCAAAATGTTATGCTATAATTCATTATAGAATAGTAGGGATAGCAAAAGGGGTATGAAACTATGAAAAAAAACCTAGTAATATATAGTTTAATCATTATATATTTTGTTTTAAATGTTTTTCTCATAATCCCACTTGGTCTTGACTTTTATAACGAAATAATTAACCCACTTTTGTGGATTATCATTTGTGCGGTTGCTATTTTTTTAAGCCGGGATTCGAGTTTGAGAGTTAAGGGTGAACGAGATAAAACCCAGAGTTTAATTATTACGCTTATAATTTATATAATTGTTTATTTCTTATTAGGATTAATTTTTGGCTTTGAAAAGACACCTTATTCAAAAGATTTATTTAGTATATTAAAAAACATATGGTCTTTTGGTGGACTTATTTTCTTCCAAGAATTTATCAGAGAAGCGTTAGTAAAAAACGAAAAGAAAAAAGCATGGAATTATATTTTTATGACTATTTTATTTATGTTAATTAATTTAAATTATTCTAACATAAGTAGTCATTTTACTGAGTTGAAGGAATTATTTATTTATTCTTCAACGACATTAGTTCCGGCACTTTTAGAAAGTGCGATATGTACTTATTTAGTATTTATAGGTGGGGCTAAATTTTCTATAATTTATAGATTATTTGTAACTATACCGCCATTTATTGTTCCAATTATTCCAAGTTTGGATTGGTTTGCTTCTGCAATATTAGGAGTAACTTTACCGCTTGCGGTATATGTTTATATGAATTATGTTCATGTAAATAGATCAGAAAGACTTTCTAAAAGAGAAAGAAGAACTTACAATCCAGTTGTTTATGTTCCGGTATTTGCTTTTATTGCATTATTGGCGGGATTTGTAATGGGATTATTTAAATATCAACCAATTGCAGTGTTATCTGGTAGTATGTCACCAACATTCAATAGAGGTGATGCAGTTGTAGTTAATAAATTAACAACAAGAGAAAAAGACGAACTTAAAAAAGGTGATATCATACAGTTTGTTAGTGGAACTAAGTATGTTGTCCATAGAATAGTTGACATCACAAATGATAATTATGGTAATAAACAATTTATCACTAAAGGTGATCACAACAATGCGATAGATGTTGGCAAAGTTGCTTTAGAAGATGTAAAAGGAAAAGTATCATTTGTAATACCATTGATTGGATATCCATCAGTATGGTTAAGTGGTGCAATTTCATGAGAAGGGGAGAAGAAAAATGAAAAAAAATGAAAATGAAATGATTTTAAAACAGTGGATTAGAGTATTTTTATTAATCGCTGTTATCGCCGTAGCGGTGGTATCCATTGTATCAATCGTTAAAGCAGTTAATCCTGAACAAGCTGCTAGAGAAAAATTATATTCATATAATTATACGTCAAATTTAAATTATAAGGTTTATTTAAAGAATAATCAGTTCTTTACTTCACCTTATATTGGGATGAATAAACAATATATCACATCTTTAATTGATCATATTGATGTTGATGCTATTTATAATTTCCAAAGTACAGAAGAGTTAGATTATAGTTATAATTATGAAATAATCGCAACAGCTAAAGGATTATATCAAAATACAGATGGTGAAGATGTAGAGGTTTGGAGTAAAGCTTATCCGGTTGCCAATCAAGCAAACCAGAGTGGAAGTGGTAAAACATTTACCATTAATAAAAACATTCAATTGAATTATAATCAATATAATGATATTATGACTGATTTTCGTAATCAATTTGGTTTATCAATTGATGCAAGAGTTGATTTAACTATGAAAATTAATATTACTGCTGGTTTAAAAGGTGCTGAAGAAAAAGGATTACAAACTTCTAATAATATGTCATTAGAAATACCATTATTACAACAAACTATAAATATTAAACCAAACTATGTAAATAGTGGTGGAGATACGATTTATAAATCTGCTGCTGATAGCACTGAAATGAATATTCCATTATTAGTCTTTGGAGTGGTATTATTAGTAATTTCATTAGTAGCATTTAAGATATTGGTTAAGAGTTTACTTGTTGTAACTAGAAAATCTGAGTATGTTTTAGCTCTTAATAAAATATTAAAAGAATATGCAGATATTATTGCTGAAACTCATAATATGCCTGATTTAGATAAATATGATGTTATTAATGTTAAAAACTTTAACGATTTAGTAGATGTTGAAGAAGAATTACATTCACCAATTTTATATTTTGATGTTAAGGAAAATACTGAAAGTGTGTTTGTAATATTAAACAACAATACAGCTTATAAGTTTACATTAAGAGATTCAGATTTTGACCATTTTAAAAGAGATTAGTTTATATTAATCTCTTTTTCATCATATAAAAGTACTCTTCCTTTACCATTTAAATTAATGTTTTTATGATGAAGTATAGTAATATAATCGCCATAAATAATAGGAAAATAATCATTAAATTTGTTTTTTAAATATTTTCCTTTATTATTAAATTTTTTTAATATCATTAAATCAGGTTTACCATATACAATTTTTTCAATAGGATAGCTATATTTTTCTAATTCAAAATCGGTCACCTCAGGAGATATTGTAGATATTTTAACGCCTATATTATGTAAGAAGTTTACTGTTTCACTATTGGTAATATTAAGTGGGTAATCGGCAATTACATAATTGTTAGAGGTATATTTATAAATACCGCCTAATTCACTAATTAATAAATTTTCACCTTGAAAATCAGGAAAGTTATGCATAATTCTTGGCAATTTATAAAAGACGTTTTTATTTTTATATTTTTTATATAATTCAAAGTCTTCGGTGTATATTCGACATTTACCTAAAACTAATTTTAACTGTTTTTCGTTTCTAACTAAGATGCTTAGAGCTTCTTTATTGTGTGTTTTTTTAGTTTTATTATATTTAAAATTAACTTTATTTTTAACTTCACATCTTTTAGAAATTAGTTTTTTACATAAATTTCTTCTAATTTCATTTAAAGTGCTCATGGGAATAAAAACATTATCTAAATCTATAGCAATATTTTTTAAATAAAATGGGGTAGAGCCTAATTTGTTTAATTTTGAAATTATTTCTTCTTTAGTTGTGACGTTATTTTTGGGTTTATCTAGAATAATAGATTTTTCAAAGATGGTATTGATTCCATCACTTATAGATATTTCCAAAGGTTTATTAACTAAAGCTTTAACTTTAAATGATATGGCTATTTTTTTATCTTTTACTTTAGATATCATGTCAGTTAATTTTTTAGATATGGTTTTATTTACATAATCATTATTTTTAAGATTTATTTTATTATCTAAAACAGCTATTTCATTTTTGAATATATGATTTACAAGAAGACCTTTGTCATTATAAAGTTTATTAATGGTCATACCTTTAGAGCTTTCACAAAATCTTATACTATCTCCTTGATATAAATCATTATCTAATTTGATATATATTTTATACTGATTAACTTTAATAACTTTACCTAATTTTGAACCCAAATGGTTAGGGGTTTTGATGTTATAAATGTTATCTTCAAACAAATATCCTTTAGTAAATTCTCGGTTGAAAAGAGTTGCTAAGTTTTCTATTTCTTCTTTTTTTACTTGTGGCTTTTTATTTGAGTAATATTCGTCGATGAGTCTACGGTAAACTTTAGTTACATAACCAACATATTCAGGGCTTTTCATTCTACCTTCGATTTTTAAACTATCAATATTACTATCTAGTATTTCTTTGATATTATAAATAGAACATAATTCTTTAGTGCTTAGTAAATATTTTCCATCAGTTTTTATTTCTCCTTTTTCACCAATAAGTTTATATGGTAATCTACAAGATCCTACACATTTACCTTTATTACCGCTTCTTCCTCCATTTAAACTACTAAATAAGCATTGGCCACTATATGAAACACATAAAGCTCCATGAATAAATATTTCCTTTTCAATGGGACATTTTAGCTTTTTAATTTCATTTAAACTCATTTCTCTAGCTAAAACAGCTCTTTTGACTTTCATGTTTTTAAGTAAATATAAACTTTCGTCATTATGACAGTTGATTTGGGTTGAGGCATGGATTTCTAAATCAGGAATTAAATTTTTAACTAAGTTAATCATACCCAAATCTTGCATGATGACGGCATCTACACCTATTTCATATAAGTATTTCATGTAATTTAAAAATTCTTCTATTTCATTTTCAAAAACAACCGTATTAGCTGTTACATATAATTTTGCACCATATAAATGGCAGTATTTAACCGCTTTTTTTAATTCTTCTTTTGAAAAATTATCAGCAAAAGCTCTAGCTCCAAAGTTTTTACCCCCAACGTAAATGGCATCTGCTCCATTATTTATGGCAAAAATTAAGGTTTTCATATTGCCAGCAGGGCTTAAAAGCTCGGTTTTAAACATTTTATCACCTTCAAAAATTCCACAAGTATTATACCATGGTGAGTTGACTTTGAACACCTTTTACATTATAATTTAAATAAAGTAGGTGAAACAAAGTGGAAGAGAAGATAAAGGGTTTTACACTAGTAGAATTAATTGCAGTAGTGGCAATATTAGGTCTAATTGCTTTAGTTGTCTATCCAGCTATTGCTTCAGTTATTAGAAATTCGAGGGAAAGTGCTTATAACGATCAAGTGAAGGTTATTGAGAAGGCGGCTACTGAATGGAGTATTGATAATGCGAATAGTTTAAAGGATGATGGAACGGTGAATAACGTGAGTGTCGATACTTTAGTAAGTGAAGGATATATTTCAAATGACGAGGTAAAAGATCCTCGTGATAGTAGTAAAAACTTAACTGGACATGTTGAAATAGTATATGATAGTTCCATTAAACAATTTACATACACCTATGTTGATAATCAAGCTAAAAGTAATGAAGTTTCTATGAGTTTAGCTAGTACTATTACTAATAGCTCTAAAAAAAAAGATGTTTTATTAGCTAATAATGGTATATATAAAGGAGATAATCCTGATAATTATATCAAAATAGGTGGTAAATTATGGCGAATAATTAATAATAGTGATGATGGTAGTATTAGGGCTATAAGTGAGGAGTCTTCTGCTAAAATTTCTTGGGATATAGAAGGGGAAACTGATTTTGATAATTCAACTATCAAAACATATTTAAATAATACTTTTTATACGAGTTTAAACGATGTTTCTAATTTTAAGCAAGCGGATTTTTGTGTTGATTATGATAATAATAAATGTTTGAAAAAGGAAAATGTGACAGTTGGTCTTTTGACAACGATGGATTATTTAAACGCTTCTAATAATTTAAAATGCGTGACAGGAATGGAAGCAGATTGTACAAAAGGTAATTATTTGGCAGATTTTTCAGAAAGTAATGGTCCGGAATATACATTAAGTAAAAATGGTGATAAAATATATGTTATTGAAAATGGGATATTAAGTGTTAAAGAATCAGATGAAACACTTAATGTAAGACCTGTTTTAACTATAAATGAGAATGCGAAAATAGTGGGTGGAAATGGTTCTAAGGATAATCCTTATTTGCTTAGTGAGGTTTGAAAATAAATATAAAATATAGTATAATGTTTGAGGTGATATAATGAAAAATTTTGTAAAGACACATAAAAAACAATGTTTAATTGGAGGTATTGTATTTTTAGTTTTATTTTTAATTATAGTTGTTTGGTTATTTGTTGTGCCACTATTTAAAAACAATAAATATGGTGACCGTTTAGAGGGAATTGAAGACCATAAAATTAGCGATAGTGTGGTTGAAGATATTGAAAGTGATTTAAAAGAAAACCAAATGGTATCAGATGTTACTTTTCATAATGAGGGACGTATTTTAAATTTTATAATTACAGTTAGTGGAGATATGAAAAAAGATGATGCGAAAGCTTTAGGCGAGGTTGTTTTGGAAAAAATCAAGGATAAAGATAAAGAATATTATGATATTCAAGTTTTAATCGACAGCGAAGAAGAAAGTGATGTTTATCCTATTATAGGGTATAAACACAAAACAGAAGATGCTTTTGATTATGGAAGTGAGGTTGAAAGCGGTGAATAAAAAAATCGGAATAATTGCCATTATAGTAATATTAATTTTAGGATCTATCGGCGTAGTCCGTTTTTTTACTAAGGAAGATCAAAAAACAACTTTAACGGTTATAGAAAAAAAATGGATTGAAGATAATAGAAATAATGTTATTGATTTTGCAGCTTTAAATGATATTCCTTTAGTTAGTGATAATGGAGCTGGTTTATTATTTGATTTTTTAGATGCTTTAGAATCTGATACGGGTTTAGAGTTTAATAAATTATCTTATGAAAGTAATGATGAAAATCCGGCTGAATATTTAATGCAGACAAAGGAAAAGGTAGATAAAAATGACCTTGTTTTATATCGTGATAACTATGTTTTAATCACCAAAGAAAGAAAGTATTATACTGATGTAACAGAAATAAAGGATTTAAATGTAGGTGTTTTAAATAATGATTTGAAAGATATTCAAAATTATTTAATTGGTTCTCAAAATCTAGTTTATAAAACTTATAATTCTAATGAAGAGGTATTGAATGCAATAAAGACCGGTCAAGTAAATGCAGTGGTTTTACCTAAATTAGATTATTTGAAAGATATATTAGAAAATGATATGTATATTGCTTATAACATTACTGAAGATAAAATAAATTATGTGATTACTTTGGGAAATAATGATAAGTTAAATAAAATACTTACTAAATATTTTAATAAGTGGGAAAAAGATGAGTTTGAAACATCATTTAATAAATATTTAGCTAATGCATATTTTACTTTTGAAGATGTTTCGGAGAAAGTTCAAACGGAATTTAGAAGTAGAAGATATACTTATGGTTTTGTTTTAAATGCACCTTATGATGTTACAGTAAATGGTAGTTTAAAAGGATTTAACCGAAGTTTAGTTAATAATTTTGCGAAAACAGCTGGTATTGAAATAGATTATAAGCAATATTCTTCTGTTCAAAACATGCTTAATGATTTTGAAAGGGATAAAATAGATTTAATTTTTAATAATTTTAGTTATAGTTCAAAAAACATTTATAAAACGATACCTGTTTACGATAGTAAGATATCTATAATTACTGATAAAGATACTGATTTGGTTGTGAATAATGGTACATCTTTAAAAGGAAACACAATTTTAACTATAAAAAGCAGTAAAATAGCTAGATATTTAAAAAATCAAAATGTTAAAATAAAAGAATATGATAATATTAAAGATTTAATAAGTAATATTAAAGCAACGGATATAGCAGCAATTGATGAGTATACTTATGATTATTATGTTAGATCTGATTTAAAGGATTATAAAAAACTTCATACATTGGATATTGAAAATAATTATGGTTTTATTTCTAGAAATAAAAATAAAAATTTAAATGAGTTTTTTGACTTTTATTTATCATTTATAAATGTTAAAGAAAAAATAAATGAGAGTTATAAAGAATTACTTTTGACAAATACTAATAGTAAGAATTTACAATTAATACTTAGCTGTTTAGTTATCGTTTTATTAGCTATTGCTTTAATTATTACAAAGATATTTTTTGGTAAGAAAAAAGATATTAATAGTAAACTTTCTAAAACAGATAAACTTCGTTATGTCGATAATCTTACATCTTTGAAAAACCGCAATTATTTAAACGATAATATGGCGGCTTGGGATAGTAGTGAAGCTTATCCACAATCAGTTATTATTGTCGATTTAAATAATATTGCATATATCAACGATAACTTTGGTCATGCGGAAGGTGATAAAGTTATTGTTGAAGCGGCAAGTATTTTAATAAATCACCAGTTAAAAGATAGTGAAATTTTAAGAACAAATGGAAATGAGTTTTTAATATTTATAATTGGGCATGACGAAAAATCTGTTGTAACATATATAAGAAAGTTAAATAAAGAATTTAAAGAACTTTCTCATGGTTTTGGAGCTGCAATTGGATATAGTATGATAAACGACGAGATTAAAACGATTGACGATGCGATCAATGAAGCTACACTTGATATGCGAAATAATAAAGAAGAAGTAGGAAATTAAGAAGGGAAGAGGCAAGATGATTAAATCGTATTTAAAAAGAATAATTAATCTAGTAACTAAGCCGGAGATGAAAATATTGCCGGGTCAGCTTGCCTTTTTCTTGGTTTTATCTATTTTTCCACTTTTAACATTGTTTGGTTATATTGGTTCTAAGATGCTATTTTTTGTGGAACCATTAGTGGATGTTTTAAATAAGTTTGTTCCAGAAAATATCATGCAGATAATTTTGCCTTTTGTGGAAAATAGCCATATAACAGGTAATGTTCTTTTCTTTATGATAGTGGGATTTATTTTAGTATCGAATGGAACTTATTCCATAATTGTTACTTCTAATGAACTTTATAGTATAAAAAATGACGATTATGTTAAAGATAGAGTAAAGGCCTTTTTTATGATTATTCTTTTGATGTTTTTGTTTATATTCATATTTATTGTTTTAGCTTATGGTAATCTTATTTTAGAAAAAATAATGGAAATAAAAGCTCTTTCTTCGATTAAATCACATGTCTATTTGATTTTTGTTTTATTAAAATGGCCGGTTGCTTTTGTTTTGATTTTTTGGATATTAAAAATAATTTATACTATTTCTCCAGATGAGAAGATAGCTAGTAAATTTATGAATAAGGGAGCTTTGTTTACAACGGTGTGTTGGATAATAACTACCGCTGTTTATTCCTATTATGTTTCTAATATAGCTAATTATAGTTTATTTTATGGTAGTATATCGGGAATTATCGTGATGATGATTTGGATATATATTTTAACTTATATATTTGTCATGGGAATTGCTATTAATGCGGACGAATATGTTAGGTTTAAAAATATGCATAAAAAATTAAAAAAAGACAAAAATAATTAATGGGTATATATATATTACCGATATATACTTACTCGCAGACTACTAGTACTGAAAAGATTTAAGTGTAAATCAAAATTAAGTATTAAAGGTAATAGTCTCCCTAGTGGCTTTATAAGCCACTTTTTAAATGCGAAAGACTTTTTTTTATATTTAAAACGTGCTATAATGTTATAGTAATTGAGGTGGAATATGAAAAAGTTTGGTCATAAATTCGTTGGCGTTTTAAAAAAGTCAAAAGATAATACAATATATTTTTTTAAAAATAATATTTTATTTACGACATTTATCATAACATCTTTAATTAATGGTTGTTTGATTCGTTTTTTAACAGTAAAAAATTATACAGCTATATCACCGGTATTAGCTGATTTAGCTTTTGTTTTATTAATAGGTTCATTTGGCTATTTCTTTAAGCCTAAAAATAGATTTAAGTACTATATAACTTGGTCATTTATTTTGACTTTAGTTTGTATTATTAATTCAGTTTATTATACAAATTATGTTTCATTTACGTCTTTTTCATTACTAGCTACATCCCTTCAATTAGGTGGGGTGACAGGTGCACTTAAAACGATAATGGAACTAAAGGATTTTTGTTATATATGGGCTTTTATTACTCTAATATTTGTTCACCGAAAACTTTTAAAACAGGGGTATTATGCGAATTTAAAAATGAAGGAAAAACCAAAAGTTGCAGTTTTAAAAGTTTTAGTGGCGGCAGCTATAGTGTTAGGTTTCTTTGTATCGACTTTAACTGGAACAGATATAAGTAGGTTATATAAGCAGTGGAATAGGGAATATGTAGTTATGAAATTTGGTATATATGTTTACCAAGGAAATGATTTAATAGCTAGTTTAAAGCCGCAAATTAGTCCATTATTTGGATATGATAATGCAGCTAAGGAATTTCGTGAATATTATAAAGAGAATACTAGAGAAGATAAAACAAACGAATACAGTGATATTTTTAAAGGAAAAAATGTTATTGTAATTCATGCGGAAAGTATTCAAAATTATTTATTACATACAGAGATTAATGGTAAGACAATTGCCCCTAATTTAAAGAAATTAGCTGATGAGGGAATGTATTTTTCTAATTTTTATTCACAGGAAAGTGTTGGAACAAGTAGTGATACAGAGTTTACTTATAGTACATCCCTTTTACCAGCGAGTAGCGGAACTGTTTTTGTAAGTTATTGGGATAGGGAATATCCTTCTATTCAAAAGTTTTTAAAAAATGAAGATTATTATGTCTTTAGTATGCATGCGAATAAAGGAAATATGTGGAATAGAGAAGTTATGCATAAGCAATTAGGGTATGATCGTTTCTATTATTATGATAAGGATTATAAAATAGATGAGGTTATTGGATTGGGTTTGTCTGATAAATCATTCTTTAGACAGTCAGTTCAAAAAATTAAAAAAATTTCTGAAAAGCACGATAAATATTATGGAACACTTATTATGCTTACCAACCATACTCCGTTTGAAGGGGTTGAAGATACAACGGATTTAGATTTGACATTTCACCATACAAAAACTGATGAAGTTACTGGTGAAAAAGTAGAGGTTGTTAATGATTATTTAAGTGATACTACTTTAGGAAAATATTTTACAACGGCTCATTATGCGGATGAAGCTATTGGCGAGTTTGTAAATGAACTTGATAAAGAAGGATTACTTGAAGATACTGTTTTAGTAATTTATGGTGACCATGATGCGAAAGTAAAAAGAGGAGAGTATGATTATTATTATAATTACGATCCTGAGACTGATTCTAAAAGATCTAAAAATGATCCACAGTATGATGAGTTTACTAAATATGATTATGAATTGAATCGTAAAGTTCCTTTTATCATATGGACTAAGGATGAAAAGTTAAGAAAAAAAATAAATAAAGAAGTTAAAACGGTTACTGGAATGTATGATGTTCTTCCTACCTTGGGTAATATGCTTGGTATTTATGATAAATATGCTTTAGGACACGATGTTTTTAGTACTAATGATCATTATGTTGTTTTTCCAAATGGTAATTGGATTACGGATACAATGTATTATGATAGTCAAAATGGACAGGCTATAGTCTTTGACGAGAAATCGGTAATTGATAAAGATTATATTGCAAAATATAGTGAAATTGCTGAGAAAGAAATAGCTGTTTCTAATGATATTATCGTTCATGATTTAATTAAGAAAACTGCAGAAACTGATAAAGTAATAAAAGGAGGGCAAAAATGAAAACTAAAAAGCGTAAAATAAACGTAAAAAGAGTTGCGATTTTAATTATCTTACTTTTGATTATAATTATAGGCGGGGTTTTAGCTGTGGGAAAACTTACTAAAAAAGAAGGTAAAACTAAAGAAGTTAAGGAAGTTGCTTCTATAGATGCTTATGGCTATACTTTAAGAGATAATGCAACGTCATATTATAAAAAGTTATTTAAAGAGTTAGAAAAATTATTAAATAAAGATGAAGTAGATGAGGATAAGTACTCTGAATTGGTGGCTCAAATGTTTTTGGCTGATTTCTTTAATTTAGATAATAAAATAAGTAAAAATGATGTCGGTGGTAAAAGCTTTGTTTATGACAGTTATCAGGATGATTTTGAAAAATATGCAATGGATTCTATGTATAAGTCAGTTGAGAGTGATGTCTATGGTGAAAGAGAGCAGGATCTGCCAGTAGTTAGTAAGGTAGATGTAGAAAAAGCTAAAAATGAAACTTATACTTATGGTGATAAATCTGATGATAATGCTTATGTTTATAATTTTAAAATTGAATATAAAGAAAATTTGGGTTATCAAACTGAAGGTAGTTTAATTTTGATTCATAACGGTAAGAAAATAGAAGTTGCAGCAATGAGCGAAAAAAGTTCTAGTTAATCTAGGACTTTTTTTTAAAATATGTTATAATTGTTATAAGGTGAGGTTATGAAAAAAAATATAGTGATAACTTTTTTGATTGGTATATTTTGTATTATGAGTATTGTTTATGCGGCGTTTTCGCAATCTTTAAATATAACTGGTTCTGCTTCTATAGATAGTAGATGGAATATTAAAATAACAGATGTGACAACTAAAAATATTGTTGGAGATGCAGCTAAGGCTTTTGAACCGGTTGTTTCTGATACTGCAGTCACTTTTAAAACTAATTTAGTTTCACCTGGAGATAGTATGACATATTCGGTTACTGTAACTAATGATGGAACTATAGATGCAAAAGTGGATAGTATTGATATCACTGATTCTAAAAATCCGGCTATAACATTTAATACGTTAGGTATTGGTGAAAATGATTTATTAGAAGTTGGTGATACTCAAACATTTGATGTGGTAGTTACTTATAGCAATGCGGTTACTTCTCAACCTCAAGACACATCGGCTACTTTAACGGTTAAAATCAATTATGTTCAAAATGCATAATTGTTTTTTTGTGCTTTTTTCTCATATATTGAATATATTAATATAGGTGATATAAGTGGAAACAAAAGAAAAGTTTAAGGATTTTGTTAAAAACAATCCAATATTATTAAAATATGTCAAGGAAAATAAAATGACATGGCAACAATTTTATGAAATATACGATTTATATGGTGAGGACAAAGAGGCTTGGAAAGATTATTTAAATAAAGAGGTTCCTATAAAAAATTCAACTTTTGATTTAGCTAGTTTTATAAAGGGTTTAGATTTAGATGGTATTCAAAATGGGGTAAACAGTCTTCAAAGGGTTATCGGTTTACTTCAGGATATGTCTTCAAATAAAAGTAATATTCAAAATAATACATATAAACCAAGGCCAATATATAAACATTTTGATGATTAATGACTTTAGAATTACAATTTAAAATTAAAGAAAACGAAAACTATTTAAGATATTTACGCCAGCACGATTATTGGTATAAAATTTTAAATAGAAATCCGTTAGAATTTAAAAGATTTGAAGAAGAAGTTAAAAAAGAATATCATTTATCTAAGGTGGACAGATTAGAAAAGGCTTTTAATACTTTTGAAATGCTAGAAAAAATATTGGTTAGTTTTAAATAATGTGCTAGAATATAATTGGTGATTATGATGCGAATTATTAGTGGTAAATATAAAGGAAAAAAACTAGTTGGTTTTAATACTGTGGGTACTAGACCAACTATGGATAGGGTAAAGGAATCTTTGTTTGGTATGATTCAAGCATATATAAGCGGTAGCGTTGTTTTAGATCTATTTGCTGGGAGTGGAGCTTTAGGTTTAGAAGCGATTAGCAATGGAGCCAAAACTTGTTTTTTGATTGATAATAACATTGAGGCTATTAAGATGATTGGAGAAAACAGTCAGAATTTTACCGAAGATTTAAAAATTATTAATATTGATTATAAAAGGTTTTTAAAAACGACTGAGGAGAAGTTTGATATTATTTTTTTGGATCCACCATATAAAGAAAATCAAATGGATAAAGCGTTGAGGATAATTAAAGAAAGAGATTTATTAAATAAAGGTGGTATTGTTGTTTGTGAGTATGAAACGGGAGAACCTAAAACTGATTTAAAGTTAATAAAACAAAAAAGCTATGGACCGAAAAAAATAAAAATTTTCGAAAATTAGTTTTTTTTTATTATTTTTAAAGGAATTTTCCTCGTTTACGTCGTATGTTAATATATGAGGGAGGTGAAATAATTAAAAGATATCCATTTGTTAAACAACGTGGTATAAGAGATTGTGGACCAGCATGCATCCAAATGATTTTAAAATATTATCATGGATATGTCAGTTTAGATAAGTTAAGTGAAATGGCAAATGTCACAAAAGAAGGAACTACGGCTTATAATTTAAAAGAAACGTTAGAAAACTTAGGCTTTTATAGTTATGGATTAAAATCTGAAGATATTCATGAATTAAAATTACCATGTATTGCTCATGTAATAATAAATCACTCCTACAAGCATTATATTGTGATATATAAAGTTAATTTTAAAAAAGAAAAACTTTTGATAGCAGATCCTGCATCTGGTTTAAAACGAATTACTTTTGAAGAGTTTAAGCAAATATGGGGTGGTGTATCTATCCACATGTATCCAAATACACATATAGTTTATGAACCTAAGCCCAAAGCTTTAAAATTTATCTGGTATTATATAAAAAAACACGTATATTTAGTTATATTAATTCAATTTGTAAGTTTAATTTTTCATCTTTTTAATATTCTTTCTACTCTGTTTATACCTTTGACTATTTCTCTTTATGGTAATTGGAATAAAGTTTATTTAATTATTAAGATATTTTTAGTAATATATGTAATTAAAAATTTATTTCTATTTATTAAAAATAAACTTATTTTAAAGCTTAATTTGGACTTAGATCAAGAACTTCAAGTGGATGTTTTTGAAAAAATATTAAACCTTCCTTACCGTTATTACCGAAGGAAGACCACAGGGGAGATTACTAGTTATTTTAATGATTTATATATAATTAGAAATGGTGTTATTAATTTCGTTCAAATTTCTTTTATTGAATTATTTTTCTTTATAATTTTGATTATATTAATTTTTAATATAAATAGTTTAGTATTATTAATGCTTCTTATTTTATTATTTTTAAATTTTGTAGTGATGTTTATTTATCAAAAAAAGAAAGATGTATGGTTAAGTGAGAATATTAGGCATAGAGCTTTGATAAACTCTTATATTACTGAAAGTATAATTGGTTTTGAAACCATTAAGAATTTAAACATAACTTATAAAATATATAATAAATTTAAAGACAAATATCAAATGTTTTTAAATACAGCTAAGAGATTGTTTGCTTTCGAAATGAAGTTTGATTTTTTTAAAAATTTTTCTAATGATTTTAGTACTTTTTTTATAATTTTGGTGTTATTACTTTTGAAAATTAACATGCATGATTTTATAATTTTGTTTCTTTTATCTATGATGTTATTTTCTTTATTTGAAAATATATTAAATTTTTATTATCAGATTAATGAAGTGAGATCAGCTTTAATTAATATAGTGGAATTAATATCGAAAAAATCAGAAAACTTAAATTTTACTTTGGCAAATGGCAATATAGTTATTAAAAATTTAAATTATACATATGATAAAATTAATTATGTTTTAAAAAATGTCAATTTAGTAATTGAGAAGGCAAGTAAAGTTATGGTTACTGGTAATAGTGGTTCTGGTAAATCTACTTTATTTAAAATAATTAAGGGTTATTATAATGAATATAAAGGAAGTATTAAAATAGGTAATCTCGAATTAAATGAAAATCATTTTGATAATATTATTTATGTTTCACAAAAAGAATTTTTATTTACAGGTTCTTTAAAAGATAATTTGAATTTAAAGGAAGAAAATTCTAAATGCATTAAAATATGTGAGATAGATGATTTTGCTTCAAATGATTATTATGATTTGATTGAAGAAGATGGTTTTAATATATCAGGTGGTCAAAGGCAGCGAATTGTTTTGGCTAGGGCTTTGAATGGTTTTGATATTTTAATTATTGACGAAGGTTTAAACCAAGTGAGTGTAGATATGGAAAGGAGAATTTTAAAAAAATTATTTAATACTTATCCAAATAAAACAATAATTTATATTTCACATAGATTAGATAATTTGGATTTATTTGATCAATATATCAAAATGAATAATGGAAAAGTGGTCATTAATACTAAACGTAATAACTAGAAAGGGGTTATATGGAATTAAGTAATCAAGATTTAATGCGGGTCAAAGGAGGAGGCTATGGAGTATGGGCAATACTAGGAGGTATTTTTACCTTCTTAATAAGTGCGATTGAAGGCTTTTTAAATCCTATAGAGTGTAATTCATGATTTTAAAAGATAGTGAACTTATGACAATTACAGGTGGTAGTATAACAGCCACATTTATAAATGCGATTGTGAAGGGATTAGAGCTTTTAATAGAACTTGGAAAAAGCCTCGGTTCTTCATTTAGAAGAATAACTAGTGGGGCGACCTGCGGTATTAAGTAAGCTTTTGCTTACTTTTTTGTTAGAAATTTTTAAATTTCCTTGAAAACCGGTAGCTAGCGTGTTATAATATCCTTAGCCAAGAAGGGAGGGATTTTTATGACAAAAGTAGTAGTTAGAAATGGTAATGTCGATGGTGCACTTAGAAACCTAAAAGCTGCCAATAGTAAAGATGGCTCCCTAGCACAATTAAGAGAAAAACAAGACGGTTACTTAAAGCCGGGAGTTAGAAGAAGAAATGCGAAAAAAGAAGGCATTAAAAACACTCGTCGTCGTAATCGCCGTGAAAATCGCGGATATTAATAAGCCATATATCATGGCTTTTTTCTAAAAGAAAGGGGAAATAATATGCGTAATCAAATTTTGGAAGATTTAAAATTAGCTATGAAAAATCAAGATAAGGAAAGATTATCTGTAATTAGAATGGTTAAAGGTTCAATTCAAATAAGTGAACTAAATAAAAAACATGAACTTACTGATGAAGAAGTAATTGAAGTTATTTCAAAAGAAATCAAATCTAGAAAAGATTCTATTAACGAGTTTAAAAAGGGTGGAAGAGAAGATTTAGTAAGTAAAACTCAAAGTGAAATTGATATTTTATCTGAGTATTTGCCAAAACAATTAACTATGGAAGAGTTAATTGAAATAATTGATAAAGTTTTTGAAGAGGTAAAACCGTCTTCTTCTAAAGATATGGGTAGAATAATGAAGGAATTAAAACCACAAGTGAATGGTAAAGCTGATATGGGATTAGTTAGTAAAATGGTTAAGGAAAAAATAGAAAAGTAGACTTTGTGTCTACTTTTATTATTATGGTCCAGTAGGTCCAGTAGGTCCAGTAGGTCCGGTTGGTCCGGTTGGTCCAGTTGCACCAGTGGTTCCAGCAGGTCCAGTAGGTCCGGTTGCACCAGTAGTTCCAGCAGGTCCGGTAGGTCCGGTTGCACCAGTAGTTCCAGCAGGTCCAGTAGGTCCGGTTGGTCCGGTTGGTCCAGTTGCACCAGTGGTTCCAGCAGGTCCGGTAGGTCCGGTTGCACCAGTAGTTCCAGCAGGTCCGGTAGGTCCGGTTGCACCAGTGGTTCCAGCAGGTCCGGTAGGTCCGGTTGCACCAGTAGTTCCAGCAGGTCCGGTTGGTCCAGTTGCACCAGTAGTTCCAGCAGGTCCGGTAGGTCCGGTTGCACCAGTAGTTCCAGCAGGTCCGGTTGGTCCGGTTGCACCAGTAGCTCCAGCAGGTCCAGTAGGTCCGGTTGCACCAGTGGTTCCAGCAGGTCCGGTAGGTCCGGTTGCACCAGTGGTTCCAGCAGGTCCGGTAGGTCCGGTTGCACCAGTAGATCCAGCAGGTCCGGTAGGTCCGGTTGCACCAGTAGTTCCAGCAGGTCCAGTAGGTCCGGTAGGTCCAGCTATGGTACTAGCAGAACCAGTAGGTCCTGTGGCTCCAGCTGGTATTGTTAAATTTAAAAATAAATTTGGTGTAGTTCCAGTAATACTTGCACTGGCTTGACTGCCAGGAGCACCAGTAGTTACTGTTCCTATTGTAATATTAGGTGAAGCACCAGTAGGTCCAGTTGCACCAGTAGTTCCAGCAGGTCCAGTAGGTCCAGTTGCACCAGTAACTCCAGCAGGTCCAGTAGGTCCAGTAGCTCCAGCTGGAATACTAAATGTTAATACAGCATTTTGGTTTGTTCCGGTGTTTGATACGGTTGCTGGTGTTCCAGGAGCTCCAGTAGTTGTTGTCCCAACAACTACTGTTGCAGGTCCTGTGGGTCCAGTTGGGCCAGTAGGTCCTACATTTCCAATTTTGGCTTGGCAACGTCTTCCTTCTTCTAATATTTGTTCTATTTTGTTATTACAGTTATTATTCATAATCGCACTCCTTTCTTTACTATTTTATGTTTTAAAATTAATAATGATTAATTATTTTGTAAAAAACCATTTATAAATGTTTAAATTAAATAAAATCTAAGCAAAAAGTTTAATAAGTATTCTAAAATTTGTTGTAAAATCATAAAGATATGTTATAATATTATTGGCTTTTTTAAATTACATGAATATGGATTTGTGTGCCAGGTGCCTATTATGGTGGTGCATTTGTTAAAATATTCAGAGGAATAACAAAAGGAGGAATGAAGTATGGCCGTTGTGTCAATGAGTTATTTATTAGAAGCTGGTGTTCATTTTGGACATCAAACAAAAAGATGGAATCCTAAAATGAAAGAGTACATCTTTACAGCTAGAGATGATATTTACATTATCGATTTACAAAAAACAGCAAAAAAAATTGAAGAAGCTTATGCGGCTTTAAAAGAAATTGCTGCAAACGGTGGTAAAGTTTTATTTGTTGGAACAAGAAAACAGGCCTCAGAAGCTGTTAAGGAAGAAGCATTGAGATCTAATTCATATTACGTTAATGAAAGATGGTTAGGTGGAACACTAACTAATTTTAAAACAATTAGAAGAAGAGTTAAGAGGTTAGAACAGATCGAAAAAATGGAAAAAGATGGAACGTTTGAACTTTTACCTAAGAAAGAAGTTGTTCATATCAAAAAAGAATATGATAAACTAAATAAATTATTAGCTGGTATTAGAGATATGTATAAATTACCACAAGCTATGTTTATTGTTGATCCATCTAAAGAAGAAATTGCAATTAGAGAAGCAAGAAAGTTAAATATTCCAGTATTTGGTATTGTCGATACTAACTGTGATCCTGATATGGTAGATTATGTGATTCCAGGTAATGACGATGCTATTAGAGCTGTTAAATTAATAGTTGGTGTTATGAACAATGCTGTTGTCGAAGCAAATGGTGGTAAAATAGTTGATTATACTAGTGATAACCGTAAAGACGAAAAAGGCGAAGATATTATGAAGAAAGCCTTAGAAACTGTTAAACGTAAAGAAGATAGAAAACCAAAGTTTGATCGTAAATCTGATAAAAAAAATTTTAAGTCATCTGAAAAAGTAGAAAAAACTTCTCAGGAAGAAGCTAAGAAAGAAGAAGTTAAATCCGAATCTAAAAAAGCCGTTAAAGAAGATTTAACTACTAAGACTGTAGCTGAACTTCGTGAATTAGCTAAAGCTAAGGAAGTTAAGGGATATTCTACAATGAAAAAAGCTGAATTAATCGAAGCTTTAAAATAGTAAATAAAGGTGACGTTATTGTCACCTTTTTTAAATAAAAGGAGGAAAAAATATGATTAGTGCAAGTTTAGTAAAAGAGTTAAGAGAAAAAACTGGTGCTGGAATGCTTGATTGTAAAAAAGCATTAGAAGCTACAAACGGTAGTATTGAAGAAGCTGTTGATTGGCTAAGAGAAAAAGGAATATCTAAAGCCGCAAAAAAAGCTGATAGAATTGCAGCCGAAGGTGTTGCTGCTATTTTAACTGAAGGTAATAATGCAGTAATTTTAGAAATGAATTCGGAAACAGATTTTGTTGCCAAAAATAATGAATTTCAAGAATTAGTGAGTGAAGCTTTAAAAGCAATTATTAAAAGTGATGCTAAAACATTAGATGATGTTTTAAATTTACCTTATGAAAATGGAACTATTAATGATTTTATAGTAGCTAAAACAGCTAAAATTGGTGAAAAATTATCATTAAGAAGATTTGCTAAAGTAACTAAAACAGATAGTGAAAGCTTTGGAGAATATATTCATATGGGTGGTAAAATTGCAGTTTTAATTGTAATTGAAGGAGCAGATAGTATGGTTGCTAAAGATATAGCTATGCATGCTGCCGCTATGCGTCCAAGTTATGTAAGTGAAGCTGATGTTCCTTCAGATGTATTAGAAAGAGAAAAGACAGTTTTAAAAGAACAAGCTATGAATGAAGGTAAACCAGCAGAAATTGCTGAAAAAATGGTTCAAGGTAGATTAAATAAATTTTATAAAGAAATATGTTTAGAAGAACAACCATTTGTTAAAGATGGTGATATAAATGTTAAAACATATGCTAAAAATAACGGTGGTAAAATAGTTGCTATGTATAGATATGAAGTAGGCGAAGGTATGGAAAAGAAAGAAGAAAACTTTGCTGAAGAAGTAGCAAAACAGATGAAATAAGTATCTTTTAGGGTACTTATTTTAGTATTAGGAGAGAATATGAATCAATTAATAGTGGTTGAAATAGGTAAACAAAATTTTATGAAAATATATGATGGAAGTAAACTTGTTAAAAAAATAGATTATGTAGAAATTGGAGAAAACGGTGTTAGTGAATATCCTTATGAAGGTTCAATGAAAACACCACTTGGTACCTTTAAATTGGGAATTGCTTTTGGAATGCATGATTTAAATATTAGCTATCCATATGTTAAAATTAATGATAATCTTTATTGGGTGGATGACGAAAATTCAAAATATTATAATAAATTAGTTAGCTTAAATCAAAAAATAGATAATTTTAATTATCCATATGTAGTTAGTTTAAATAATAATGATTTTGTTTCTGCCGAACATCTTATAGATTATCCAAAACAGTATGAATATGCTATTTATATTGAATATAATATTGATGGTGAGAAATATTTAAATGGAAAGGGAAAGGGGTCAGCAATTTTTATGCATTGCTTGGGTGATAAAGGATATACTGGAGGATGCATTGCTATTTCAAAGGAAGACATGATTTTTATATTGAATTTTTTGGATCAAAATAAAGGGCCTCGAATTATTATAAAAAAGGAGAATTAAATTTATTGTTTTGTGTGTTGGATATATATTTATAATTCAAGAATAATATTTGAAGATATTTTAATTAAGAAATAGGAAAAAAATAAGCTAAGTTCTTATTTTTTTTGTTATGTTTTTGTAAATGTCTTTAAAAATCATTAATTCCATTGTTTTAGAGGCAAAAATATATTATAATTATTATTGGATAGTGAGGTAGTAACATGGATTATTCGAAATTAAAGGTCCCAAACCACGTTGCTATTATAGTTGATGGTAATGGTAGATGGGCTACAGAAAAAGGTATGTCTAGAAGTGATGGACACAATGAAGGATTTTTAAATTTAAAAAAGTTGAGTGCCTATATATTTTCACGTGATATCAAATATTTAAGTGCTTATTTATTTTCTACTGAAAACTTTAAAAGAAGTAAACAAGAAGTTAGTTTTCTTATGAATTTATTAGTTGGAAAATTAGAAGAAATATTAGATTTTTGTCATAAAGAAAAAATTAAAACTGTTTTTTCAGGTAGAGAAGAAAATCTGTCAGATAAGGTTATCAAAACTATGAGAAAAATAGAAGAAGAGACAAAAAATTATAAAAATAAAGTGTTCAATATCTGTTTTAATTATGGGGGTCATGCTGAAATAATAGATGCTACTAAGAAAATTGTCAAGGATGTTCAAGATGGTAATTTAGATGTAGATAAATTAAACGAAGAGGTTTTTAGTAAATATTTATATCAAGATTTACCACAGGTTGATTTATTAATTAGAACATCTGGTGAACAAAGATTGAGTAATTTTATGTTATGGCAAAATTCATATGCTGAATTTTATTTTCCAAAAACTTATTTTCCGGATTTTAACGAAAACGAATTTGATAAAGCTATATTAGAATATACTAAACGTGATAGAAGGTTTGGAGGTATCCATTATGAAGACAAGAATAATTAGTGCGGTGGTCGCACTAGCAATTATAGTTCCATTAATTGCTATAGGTGGAGTAGCATTTAATGTTGGGGTTTATATTATTTCCTTAATTGCTTTAAAAGAATTTTTAGATATAAAAGCAAGTAAAAAACAATTATCGATTTTTATTCAGCTAATTGCATATATTTTTATAACGGTAATATTAATCGCTAATTCTAAAGATGTATCAAATGTATTTACTTTAGATTATCGTATTTTATCAGCTTTATTTATGGCGTTTTTAATACCTACTGTGTTTTATCATGAAAGAAGTAAATACAGTATTAATGATGCGTTTTTCTTGATAGGTGCTTTACTTTTCTTGGGTATATCTATGTCGCTATTAATATTAGTTCGTTCTATAAGCTTAAATTTATTAATATTTTTATTATTAATACCGATGGCCACTGATATATTCGCTTATATAACAGGTATGCTTATTGGTAAACATAAATTATTAGAGGAAATTTCACCAAAGAAGACTATTGAAGGAATGGTTGGTGGAACTATTATGGGAGTATTTATTGGAGCTATGTTTCATCATACTGTAATAGATCCAATGTTTCCGAAAATAGAAATATTAATTATATGTGCATTTTTATCATTACTTGGACAGTATGGTGATTTGGTGTTTTCGGCTATTAAACGTTATTTTGGTAAAAAAGATTTTTCTAATTTAATTCCAGGTCATGGAGGTATATTAGATAGACTAGACAGTATTATCTTTGTTTTACTTGGATTTATGTTCTTTATTACAATTTTATAAGGGGTGATTTCATGACATTATTATACTTTATATTAATCTTAGGAGTAATAGTTTTAATCCACGAGTTTGGACATTTTGTATTTGCTAAAAAGGCAGGAATTTATGTATATGAATTTTCAATTGGAATGGGTCCAAGAATTTTCAAATGGACAAGAAAGAATGATGAAACTGAATATTCTATTAGATTAATACCAATCGGTGGTTTTGTTCAAATGGCTGGCGAGGAAATAGAAGATGATCCAGAGGTTCCAAAAGATAAAAAATTTAGCGTAAAAACTTTTGGACAAAAATTTATGACTGTTATCGCCGGTATTATGAATAACTTTATTTTAGCTATTGTTCTTTTCTTTATTATAGCTTTATTTAATGGTGCACCACAAAATAAAGCTATTGTTGGTGAGATAAGTGAAGATTATCCGGCTTATACATCTGGTTTGAAAACTGGTGATAGAATATTAAAATTGAATGGCAAAGATGCAAGTACTTATGATACTTTGGCTTTACAGCTTCAAGTAAATACTGGTGAGGATATTAAGTTGGAAGTAATGCGTGATGGTGAGAAGAAAACAGTTACTTTAACTCCTAAAAAAGTTAAACAAGATGGGGAAGATGTATATAAATATGGTTTTGTCATTACTGATGAGGTTGAGACTGGATTTTTTGCTTCATTAAAATATGCTTTTTCAAAGACATTTAGTTTAATTCATCAAATGATTTTAATTATAGCTTATTTAGTAACTGGTAATTTGAATTTAACAGCCTTATCTGGACCTGTTGGTATATTTGGTATAGTTGGTACTGCGGCAAGTTCTGGTATATGGTCTATCTTGAGTTTAACGGCTTTATTAAGTGTCAATGTGGGATTTATTAATTTACTTCCAATACCAGCTTTTGATGGTGGAAGATTAATATTTATTATAATTGAAAAAATAAAAGGTAAACCAGTTGATCCTAAACTGGAAAACACCATTCATTCAATAGGCTTTTTCTTACTTATGGCATTAATGATTTTGATAACGTATAACGATATAATAAGATTGATTAAATAATAATGAAAGGAAATTTGAATGGAAAAATTATTTTCCAATAGGGAATTTAAAATAGTTGTTTTAATATTAATTATTCTAATAATTGTTTTAGTATATATGAAAAGTTCTCAAAAGTCAGTTGTTTTAATTGAAGATAAAAGTGATTTTTCAGAAATATTAAATCAACAAGATATAGTAATTATCGATGTTAGAAGTGAGAGTGAATATAACGAGGGTCATATTTTAAAAGCTATTAATATTCCTTATAACGAGTTAAATAGTAAGGTGAAATATGATAAAAAAATGAAGATTGTTGTGTATTCTAAAAATGATGCTCGTAGTCATATGGCGTCAACAATTTTAGAGGATATGGGTTACACCAATATTTATGAGGCTGATATGACGGATTATGATGGAAAATTAGTAAAAAGCTAATTTTCTAAAAATGCATGGGTGGTGGAATGGTAGACACGCTACTTTGAGGTGGTAGTGAGGATTTCCTTGTGTGGGTTCAAGTCCCATCTCATGCACCATTTGGTATTAATGAGTCGCTTTTTCGGGCGGCTTTTAATTTTGACAAGTGATGTTGAGGGTGATATAATACAGTCCCATCAGGGGGAATTATTATGAATTTTGATATAAATCAAATAAATAGTATTATATTCTTCTTACAAAATATAAAGAAATTATTTACTATTATAGTAAAAAGTACCATTTTACATTTTCGATAGTTTTTCAAGCAAGGTGTTTACAAATTTTAACACAGCATTTTATTAAAGATATTGACACAAATTATTAAAGAATGATATTATGTAGTTGCTTAATAGGATGGCGTATTTAATTACTTGCAGTTCTATAAATTAAGTTTTTATGTTTTTTAAAATTTGATTATAGATAGTAATTAAGATTTCTTTGCTTACCTTATGCGTGGAAGATTAGTATAGGGGAAGAAAGATGCGTATATCAATCAAGCTATTAAGTAATATGTACATATATGGGATCTTGATACAAAATTATAAGTTGTAACTGTCAGTATAATTTATAATTTACTTTAACCCATCCAAAAGCATGCTTTATGACAGAAGGCATGTTTTTTGGTAATATATTGACTAAATGATTATAAAACATTAAAATAATATTGTAAATAAAAAAAGAATGGAGTTATATGATATGAGAAGATTTTATTTGTGTAAAAAATGTGGTAATGTTGTTACATTACTTGTTAATGGTGGTGGTACACTATTTTGCTGTGGTGAAAAAATGGAAGAGTTAACTTTGAATACAGTTGATGCAGCTTTGGAAAAACATGTACCTAGTTATGAGGTAAGAGACGGAAAAGTGGTTGTAAAAGTTGGTGAAGTAATGCATCCAATGGATGATGATCACTATATAAATTTTGTTGCTTTGGAGCACGATGATACAATTGAAATACATAATTTTAAACCTGGTGATGAACCTATTTATGTGTTTGATTATTATGAGAATGGTACTGTTTACGCTTATTGTAATAAACATGGCCTTTGGAAAAGTGAAATTAACTAATGGAAGATATAATTATTGGCTTAGAAAATATCTATGATATAGATAAAATAACTGATAGTTTAATAAATAATCATGTGAATTCATATGAAATAGATTTGGACAGTAATACTATTACTCTTCATACAAAACATTTATATAATATTCCAAATTTGTGTTATGAATTAGATAGGGATGGTTATAAAGTTATATATGCCGTGGTGCAGAAAGATAGGTATTTAATTCCTTTAATTGAAGCTTTTAATGATAAGGAAGCATTAGAAAATGAAGTTATTTATGAAAATAATGAATTTGATTTAGAAAAATTTTATGTAAATCAATTAGAAGGTGCGATATGTGTAATTACTAAAAATAGAACTATTTGTGCTAATGCGGTTATTAATCATTATTCTGCACTAAAGGCTATATATAATTTGCTTTATAATGATTTAGATCAAATTCATGATTATTATAGTTTTTCTGATGATAGTTGCTGGCAAGAAGAAGCTGTTAGTTATGGGAATATAGTTATTCAATTATGTAGTGATGCATTTAGTAGTGTGTGGCTTTCAGAAAATTTAAATGATTATCAAGTTAAAGAATTAGAAAATTTTTTTGATGCTATAGAAACAATTAGAAATAAACATAATATTCCGATTGAATTTGAAACTTTAAAGCCTAGTGGATTTATGGAAAAGAAAACAAAAATGTCTAAATTAGTTTAAAGTGTTTTTTAGAAAAATTGCTGCTTATTTAAAAAGTTGGTGAGATTTATTTTGAACCAACTTATTTTGTATTGAAAATCACTAGTCAAAAAAACAAAAATATTATATAATAAGTATGTTAAATGTGCTGGAATAGCTCAGTTGGTAGAGCAGCTGTCTCGTAATCAGCAGGTCGTAGGTTCGAGTCCTATTTCCAGCACCATTATAAAAATTACCCTTGATTTTCTAAGGGTTTTTATATTACTGTTTTTAAAATGAACTGTAGAAATTTTAATATTTAAAAAATGCAGAAAAAATGGTCAAATTATGATACAATTTAATAGAAGGATTTTTGTTTTAGAAAGTTGTGGTAATATGGCAATTATAAAAGTAATGGATGAGCTACTTGCTAATAAAATAGCAGCTGGTGAGGTAGTGGAAAGATGTGCATCAGTTGTTAAAGAGTTAGTGGAAAATAGTATTGATGCTGGAAGTAGTGAAATTAAGGTTGAACTTGAGGACGCTGGAACAAGGCAAATAAAGGTTATCGATAATGGAAAAGGTATGGATAAGGAAGATGCCGTTTTAGCTTTCTCAAGACATGCTACAAGTAAGATTAATGACGAAGATGATTTGTATAGATTGACAACATTAGGTTTTAGAGGTGAAGCTTTAGCTTCTATTGCGGCTGTTAGTAAAGTTGATTTAAAAACATGTGCAGGTGAAATTGGAACTCATGTGATTATTGATGGTGGTAAAATTAAAGAAATAGGGCTTGGTGATGCTAGAAGGGGAACGACAATTACGGTAAGTGAACTTTTTTATAATACTCCAGCTAGATTAAAGCATATGAAGAGTTTATATACTGAACTTGCTAGTATTACTGATTATATAAATAAATTAGCTTTATCTCAGCCTAATATTCGTTTTACTTTAAAAAATAATGATAATGTTATTTTAAGAACTGATGGTAGAGGTAATATTTTAAAAGTTATTCAAAGTATTTATGGAACTGATGTGGCTAGAAAAATGATCCCAATTAAGGGTGAAAATCCAGATTATGAAATATCTGGTTACGTATCTTTACCAGAGGTTCATAGATCTAGTAGAAATAATATGGTAACGATTGTAAATGGTAGGGTAGTTAGAAATATGGATATAAATAGAACTATAAATGATGCTTATCATTCATATAAACCCGATAATAGATTTCCAATAACGGTTATCAATATTATAGTGGATCCAAGTGTTATTGATGTCAATATTCATCCTACTAAAATGGATATTAAATTTAGTAAGATGGATACTTTGTTAGAGTTAATTAAAGTAACTATTTTGGCGGCTATTACCGATAGGAATTTAATACCGGAAGTATCTATTAGAAAAGAGAAACCCAAAAGAGAGGAATTACGGTTTGATTTGGAAAGACATTCTAGTGTAGTTCCTAAAATAACTGAAGAGATAGAGTTTGACGAACCGGAAATTTTTATAAATGAAAGTATTTATGAAGATGAAAATAACGGTGATATTGTTCATGAGGTTGTTATGGACGAAGGAGAGTATAAAGTAAATACTAAGGAAGAAGAAAAAGAATTTATGCCAGAGATGTACCCTGTTGGTTTAGTTCATGGGACGTATATAATTGCTCAAAATGAAAAGGGTATGTATATTATAGATCAGCATGCGGCCAAAGAAAGATGTAACTACGAAAAATTTAAAGAGGCGATGGGTAAACCAAACATTGTTAGTACACCACTTCTTTTTCCAATAACTATTGAACTTTCAACTGATGAGTTTATTTCATTAAAAGAAAATATGTATATCTTAGAAGATTTAAAATTTAAAATAGAGGAATTTGGTATAAATTCTATTATAGTAAAAGAACATCCGGCATGGCTTCCTAAAGGTTATGAGGAAGATTCGATTAGAAAAATAATTGAAATAGTGATAAATACTAGGGGAGATTTTAATATCGAAAAATTTAATGAAAAAGTAGCAACGCAGATGAGCTGTAAAAAAGCGATTAAAGCTAATACTAATATAACAATGGAAGATATGGAAGCTTTAATAAGTGATTTGAGAAAGTGTAAAAATCCTTTTAACTGTCCACATGGAAGACCAACTATGATTTATTATTCTAATTATGATTTGGAGAAATTATTTAAACGTAGTGGTTTTGATACCATTAAATAGGAGGTGGTTAGTATGACTTATTTAGATTATAGTGCGACAACACCGGTTGATAAGGAAGTTTTAAAAACTTTTAATAAAGCTACAGAGTTTATAGGAAATCCTAATTCACTTCACAGTCTTGGTGTAAAAGCTAAACATTTGATAGATGCGAGTACAAACCAAATAGCTCAAATATTAAATGTTAAACCATCGGAGATAATCTATACATCTGGTGCATCTGAAAGTAATAATACGGTTATTAAGGCAATGGAGAGGTTTCAAAATAGGGGTAAACGTATTATAACTACAGCTTTAGAACATTCTTCGATTTATGCTCCTTTAAAATGGCTAGAAGAAAAGGGATTTAAAATAGATTATGTACCTTTAGAAAATGGATTAGTTAATTTAGATGTTTTAGAGAGTATGCTTAGTGACGATACGGTTTTAGTTACTATTGCTATGGTTAGTAGTGAAACTGGTATACGTCAGCCAATTGAACAAATAGGTAAGCTTTTAAAGAAATATCCGAAAATAATCTTTCATAGTGATATAACTCAAGCGGTTGGTAAAATTAAATTTGATTTAACTGATGTTGATGCAGCTAGTTTTTCAGCTCATAAATTCTTTGGCTTTAAAGGAATAGGCGTTTTATATAAAAAAGAAAATTTGATTTTAGAACCTTTAATAGCTGGCGGTAAAAGTACAACGGTATTTCGAAGTGGAACTCCACCTTTAGAACTTATTGCCTCGATGGCTAAGGCTTTAAGGTTAAGTTATGAAAATATCGATGGTGATATTTTAAAAGTGAAAAAACTAAATGAAAGGTTAAAACAAAATTTATCTTGTTATCCAAATGTATCTATCAATAGTAATGAGTTTTCAGTGCCTCACATTTTAAATATTAGTGTTAAAGGAATAAAACCAGAAACATTATTACATAGTTTAGAGGCAAAAGAGGTATATATTTCAACTCAAAGTGCATGTTCGTTAAATAATGCTTCAGAATCCGTTTTAGCTTTGACTAATGATATGGATAGAGCTAAAACGAGTATTAGAATAAGTATTTCTAAAAAAACTACTGACGAGGATATTAATAATTTTATAGAAGTTTTTGGTGATAGTTATAAAAATTTATTGGAGGAAAGATTATGAAAAAAATATTATTTATTTTGACATTAATTTTAATTTTACCATTTTCTAAAGTACAGGCAAAGGAGACCTCTGTTACTTTATTTTGGGGCGACGGATGTCCACACTGTGCAGAGGAAGAAAAATATTTAGATATTTTAAAACAAGAACTAGGTGATAATTTAAATATTACCAAATATGAAGTGTGGAATAATAAAGAAAATAATGAATTATTAACTAAAGTTAGGAATGTTTTAAATGATGATAATGAGGGTGTACCATTTTTGGTTATTGGTAATAAGTATTTTACAGGTTATACTGAAGATATGGCTAAAGAAATTAAAAAGGCTATATTTGATAATTTAAAACAAAATCATTTGAATATTGTCGATCTTGTTAAAAAAGGTGAGGAAATTCCAACTTCGATGACTTTAAATGAAAATCCAACCATTCATTTTTCTTTATTAGGTAATGTTGATGCGAAAGAGGTAAATACAACATCTTTAGCTTTAACTGAAGGAATGAGTGATGCGATAAACTTAGGCTCTTTATGGATTATGTTATTTTTATTTGGGATTTTGCTTTCAGTATATAATAAGAAAAAACGTTTTATTTTAGGTAGTATATTTGTACTTACGAGTACACTTACTTATGCAATATTGGGCTTGAGTGGAGCTGAATTTACTATAAATCAAACAGCATTTATTAGAAGTTTCATAAGTATTATTGCCATTATAATTGCCGGAGTAAGTATTGATGCTTATATGAAAATAAATATTCCTAAAAAAAGTATCTTACAAAAACTTCAAGAATTATTTGGTAAAAAACAGATGATTATATATGCGATAAGTATAATTATTACGAGTGTTATAGCAACCTTTGCCTTAGTTAATCAAGCGAATTCTTCGCCAGCTTTATTTAAAACAGTACTTGAAATTCAAAATGTTGCTGGTATTAGTTATGCTTTAAATATTATTTTATATTATTTAGCTTATTTAATTACTAGTTTAATTTTATTTATGGTTATAAATGTAATTGTAAAGGAAATATTTATTGAAAATACAATAGGTACTTATAATAGATTAATTGCTGGTATTGTTATGCTTGTTGTAGCCGCTTTAATTTTATTTATTCCAAATATCTTTATGATGGTTTTACCATAGCAAAAAGTTTGCTTTAAGAAATGTATAAAATACACATTTCTTTTTTTACTCCACCACCCCCACAAAGAAATAAGTGTAAAACTGTATTTCTTTTTTTATTAAATATAAGGAAAAAACTTGAAATTTTCATGGAGGGGGGATATAATATAATCGGTGAATAATATGCATAGAAGCAAGAAAAAAAGAAATATCATAATAATTAGTTTGGTAGGAATATTACTATGTATGG
>CALVII010000005.1 GCA_944329465.1 uncultured Bacilli bacterium
GATAAATATTTTAATGAATTTAGAAAAACTCATAATCAAGGTGTTTTTGATGTTTATACTGATGAAATTAGAAGAGCAAGACATAATGGTTTACTTACGGGACTTCCTGATGCTTATGGTAGAGGAAGAATCATAGGAGATTATAGAAGGGTTGCTTTATATGGTATTGACTATTTGATGGAGCAAAAGAAAAATGAATGGGATAATAAGTTATTAGGTCCAATGACTGATGATTTAATTAGACTTAGAGAAGAAGTGTCAATGCAGTATAGAGCTTTAGATGAGATTAAGAAGATGGCTAGTAGGTATGGCTTTGATATTTCTAGGCCAGCTACTAATTCTAAAGAAGCTGTGCAGTGGACTTACTTTGGTTATTTAGCTTCTGTTAAAGAAAATAATGGGGCAGCTATGAGTTTAGGTAGAGTAGATGCATTTTTTGATATTTATTTTGAAAGAGATTTAAAAGAAGGTTTAATTACAGAGGAAGAGATTCAAGAGTTAATTGATCAGTTTGTTATTAAACTTAGACTTGTTAGGCATTTAAGAACTCCTGATTATGATGAGTTATTTTCTGGAGATCCAACTTGGGTAACGTGCTCTATTGGTGGAATTACTAATGAGGGCGAAAGCATGGTTACTAAGACAAGCTATAGAATTTTAAATACTTTAACTAATTTGGATACTTCACCAGAACCTAATATGACGGTTTTATGGTCTGTTAAGTTACCTGAGGCTTTTAAGAAATACTGTGCAAAAATGAGTATTGAAACAGATGCTATTCAATATGAAAATGATGATGTTATGAGACCTGTTTATGGTGATGATTATGCGATTGCGTGCTGCGTTTCGGCAATGCGTGAGGGTAAGGATATGCAGTTTTTTGGAGCTAGATGTAATTTAGCTAAATCACTTTTATATGCAATTAATGGTGGTACTGACGAGAGAACTGGGGAGTTAGTTGTCGAAGGTTTTGATAAAATAACTGATGAGGTACTTGATTATGATAAGGTTAAAGATGCTTACTTTAAAATGATTGAAAAAGAAGCTGATATTTATTCTAATGCGATGAACATTATTCACTATATGCATGATAAATATGCTTATGAAGCTGGACAAATGGCTTTACATGATACTTTTGTCAATAGACTAATGGCTTATGGTGTGGCTGGACTTTCAGTGGCGACTGATTCACTTTCAGCTATTAAGTATGCAAAGGTTAGACCAATTAGAAATGATAAAGGTATTGCTATAGATTTTGAGATAGATGGAGACTATCCTAAATATGGTAATGATGATGATAGGGTAGATAATATTGCGAAAGAAATATTAGATAAGATGTTTAAGGAACTTTCTAAACATAAATGTTATAGAAATGCCCATCCTACTTTATCAGTCCTTACTATTACTTCTAATGTGGTTTATGGTGAAAAAACTGGAGCGACACCTGATGGTAGAAAAGCTGGTGAGCCTTTCGCACCTGGGGCTAATCCAATGCATGGTAGGGATAGTAGTGGAGCAATTGCCTCACTTAATTCAGTTGCTAAACTTGATTATGCGAATTGTTGCCGTGATGGTATTTCTAATACATTTAGTATTGTTCCATCTTCTTTAGGTCATTCTTTAGAAGAGAGAGTGGAAAATTTAGTTTCTTTACTTGATGGTTATTTTGTTCAAGGAGCACATCATTTAAATGTTAATGTTTTAAATAGAGAAATGTTAATAGATGCAATGAACAACCCTGATAAATATCCACTTTTAACAATTAGAGTATCTGGTTATGCCGTTAGATTTAATAGACTTACAAGAAAACAACAAGAGGAAGTTATTGCAAGGACATTCCATGAAAAAATGTAGTGGTTCGGTTGATTCGATTGAGACTATGGGCCTAGTTGATGGCCCTGGTATTAGAACGGTTGTGTTTTTGACCGGTTGTATGCTAAGATGTTTATATTGCCATAATCCAGAAATGTGGACTAAGGGTAAGGATAATTATACACCAGAGGAGTTAGTTAAAAAAATAATTAGAAATAAACCTTATTTTGGTAAAAAAGGTGGAGTAACTTTTTCTGGTGGAGAGCCACTTTTACAAATAGATTTTTTGACCAAGTGCTCTAAGTTACTGAAAAAAGAAGGAATTAATATTGCTTTAGATACAGCTGGTGTTGGTCTAGGCGATTATAAAGAAATCTTAGATTTAGTGGACTTAGTTATATTTGATGTTAAATATACTGATGGTGACGGTTATGAAAAGTTAACTGGTTATAATATGCTTGAGAGTGAAAGATTTATTCGTGATTTAAATAAAAGTGGTAAGGATGTATGGATTCGTCAGGTTATTGTGCCTGGGATGATGGATAGTGAAGAATATATTAATAGTTTAGCTAAGTATATTTTGAAAATTAAGAATGTTCAAAAAATAGAGTTTTTACCATTTCATCATTTGGGTTTTTCTAAGTATGATGAACTTAATTATTTGAATCCTTTAGAAGGTACGCCTGAGATGGATAAAGATAAATGTGATGAGTTATATAATAAGTTTATGAAAAAATATAATGAATTAAAGGAGAATTTATGATATTTATATGGTATCCGAAGTGTTCGACATGTAAAAAAGCTAAGAAATGGCTGGATGATAATGGGATTAAATATACTTTAAGGGATATTGTTTTAGAAACACCCACAGAAGAAGAGCTTAGTAAATGGGTAAAAGAAAGTGATTTAGATATTAAAAAGTTTTTTAATACTTCTGGCAATAAATATAGAGAACTTGGACTCAAAGATAAGTTAGATAATATGAGTTTTGATGAGAAAGTTAAGTTGCTTTCTAGTGATGGTATGCTTATAAAAAGACCACTTATTATTGGTAAAAAAATTATTCCAGGTTTTAAGAATTATGATAGTTTAAAATAGGTTTTTGAGGCCTATTTTTTTATTGACACTTATTTTAAATTATTTTATACTGGGTATAATAAGAGTGGAGGAGTTTTTATGAGACGCAGTTTAAAATTTTATTTTTTTATATGTTTATTTATGATGGTTTTAGTATTTCCAGTTAAAGCAAATGCTATGCAATTATTTGTACAAACATTAACTGGTAAGCATATTACGATAGAAGTGGAACCCACTGATAAAATAGAGAGTATTAAAGAAAAGATTGAAGATAAAGAATGGGTAGCAACGAATTTACAAAAGCTTATTTTTGCAGGTAAGGTTTTAGAGGATGGAAAAACATTACAAGATTATAGCATTCAAAAAGACAGTACACTTCATTTGACATTACTTCCATTTTCTATGGGTGGCCAAGAGGTATCCATTGTTCAGCACGGTGATGGTTTATATATTGATGGTTATGAAAAAGATAAATTTACTTATAGAGGAAGTAATCCAAATAATTATATTTTATTTAATAATGAGATGTGGCGAATTATTTCGGTTCAAGATGGCAGTTTAAAAATAGTTAAGGAAGATTTATTATCTTTAGAAAAACCGTTTAATGAGGCTTTGGATCAAAATTGGGATAATTCATCTTTGAAGGCTTACGTGAATGGCGAATATTATGATAATTTAAATGACAATGTTAAAAAATATATTGAAAATAATACTTGGAATATGGGGGATATTTCTTTAAATAATGATGATTTAAGGAATCAGATAACTAGTGAAAATAGGAGACAATCTAATAATAGTTATGTTGGTTTAATGACTGTTTCAGAATATTTAAGGAGTAACACTAATAAAGGAAGTTGTGAGACATTTAGCTTAAATAATTTTAATTTTTCGGCATGTCAAAGCACTAATTGGATGTTTAATGGTAAGGCTTTTTGGACTTTGACAGCGGATGACTTGAAACCTTATATGGTAAATTTTGTTCAAGATGATGGCACTATTAATAGAGATAATTCACATGTATTATTTGGGGTTAGACCAGTTTTGGTTTTGAAGGATAATATTTCTTTAATTGGTCAGGGGACAAAAGATAATCCGTTTGCCATTATAGATATTAATGTTTTAGATAGTTTGAATGGTAGTGTGAGTTATAGCATTAGCAATGGATTGGTCGTGGTTAAAACGCAAGCTGATGAAGGTTATGAGTTAGATAAGATAATGGTTAAAGGGACAAATGGGAATATTTCTTTAAGTGATAATACTTTTGTTTTGCCTAGTGATGGATTTGTAACAATTGAGGCTGCTTTTAAAGAAATTAATAGTTTTAATGATGAGGGTGTTAGTAATCCTGAAACATCAGATAATATTATAATTTATGTGGCTACCCTAATTATAGCTTTAGTGATTATAGTTTTGGCAATTATATCTATAAAGAAGAACAAAAAATAGGCTGAAGCCTGTTTTTTTGAAAAATCTTGATTTGGTGTAAAAGCAGCGTTTAAAAATTCTTGATTTGGTGTATAAAAAATACAATAATTATTTAGCTACACCTTATATAATTCATACAGGTGATTATAAGGAAGATGATGGAATAATATATTTACCTGTTTATATGACTATTCTTTTATGATGGAAGATAATTGGTAATGAAAGTACTTTTGAAGAGGTGAGTAGAACTAAGACTTTTGTGCTTAAAATATTAAATAAGGGGTTTAATTTAGATTAACTTCTTTTTTTAGTTATTTTTAGAACTTTTTAAAATTATTTACGACAAATCATATAATTATAACAGGGAACTTTAGTTAGTTTGCTTGCTAATAAATGGTAAATATATTATAATTATTTTATGGAGAGTGATATGATGGATAATGTTTTAAATGAAACAGAAAGTAAGATGAAAAAAGCGGTTGAAACGATGGAAAAACGTTTTACGAATGTTAGGGCGGGAAGAGCTAATCCGGCTATATTAGATGGTGTTATGGTTAATTATTATGGAACTGCTACACCTTTAAAATCTTTGGCTACTATTTCAATTCCTGAGGCTAGACAACTTATGATTAAACCTTTTGATAGATCGTGCTTAAACGATATTGAAAAAGGTATTTATGAGGCTAATATTGGACTTACTCCTAATAATAATGGAGAGTGCATTATTTTAAACATTCCGGCTTTAACTGAAGAAACTAGAAAAGAATATGTTAAACAGGTTAAACAGATTGCGGAAGAAGGTAAGATTAATTTAAGGAACATTAGACAAGACATCAATAATGATATTAAGAAAAATGAAGACTTAACTGAAGATGAAAAAGACAATCTAATGGAAGATATTCAAGATTTAATAAACAAATATAATAAAGTAATTGACGAAAAAGAAAAAGAAAAAGAAAAAGAATTACTAACTGTCTAGGTGAAAAGATATGTTTGGAAGAAAAGTTGGTAAAGATTTAGATGTTAGAAAGGTAAATGAAGTTACTCTTTTAGCTTCTAAAGTTTTAAGGGTTTTATATCTTTTACTTATAGCAGCGATTGCTTATGTAGTAATTAGATTATTCAAAGAAACAAAAATATTAGATTTTATTTTTAAAATATTAGAAATATGTCTACCACTTTTTATTGGTATTTTAATAGCGTGGCTTTTTGATCCATTTATTAAGTGGTTAGAAAGTAAAAAAATAAGACGTACTTTAGGAGCAGTTATTACTTATTTACTTATATTTTTAGTTATTGCTTTAGTGCTTATTACTTTAATTCCACTTTTGATTGATCAAGTTCGTGAGTTCGCTCGTATTATTCCTGATGTATTTGATACGGTTAAAACGTGGAGTTTGGATTTATTTAATAATTTGGATAATTCTAATTTGATTGATTTTGAAAAAATTAAGCATGAGGTTTTAACTTCTCTTGAAGGTTTTGCGACTAACATTACAACAACAATGCCACAAAATATTTTGGGATTTATTTCTAGTTTATTTTCTGGACTTGGAGTATTTGTGCTTGGTTTAATTATCGGATTTTTCTTAATTGTAAATTTTGATAATAGTTCTAATTTATTTACTTTTATTCCTAAAAGGTTTAGGAAAACAACAGTAGCTTTATTGGACGAAGTTAATGGCTCACTTAGGAGTTATGTTAAAGGAGCGGTTTTAGATTGCAGTTTAATATTTGTGCTTTCTTCATTAGCTTTTTGGATTGTGGGTCTAAAAGCTCCGATGTTATTTGGCCTATTTTGTGGGTTAACTAACATTATTCCTTATGCTGGACCTTATATTGGTGGTGCACCAGCAGTTATAGTTGGTTTAACTCAAAGTCCAACTATTGGTATTTTAACTTTAGTTGTTATTGCTGTTATTCAATTTTTGGAGGGTAACTTTTTACAACCAATAATTATGTCCAAGACTACTAAGTTGCATCCAGTAACAATTATGCTTGGACTACTTGTATTTGGCTATTTCTTTGGAATTGTTGGAATGCTTATTTCAACCCCAGTTATAGCTGCACTTAAAACAGTATTTAAATTTTATGATGATAAATATGGAATTATAGACAAAGATGAAACCACAGTTTAGTGGTTTTTCTATAGGGAGGTACTTATGAAAATATATGTTATTTCAGGGAAAGCTAGGCATGGTAAGGATACTATAGCTTTAGATATAAAAAAAATATATGAAGAGAAAGGTTTAAAGGTTATTAATTTGTCTTACGGGAGTTATATTAAAGAATATGCGAAGAAAATTAGTGATTGGGATGGAAGTGAAGATACTAAACCTAGAGAGCTATTACAAGAACTTGGAACAGAGATTATAAGAAAAAAAATAGATAATGACTTTTTTGTTAGAAGAATATGTGAAGACATTAAGGTTTATAGTTATTATTTTGATATTATTACTATTTCTGATGCGAGATTTCCAAATGAACTAGAGTGGCCAAAGAATAATTTTGATAATGTGATTAATATTAGGGTAATTAGAGACGGATATGATAGTGTTTTGTCGGAAAAAGAGCAAAAACATTTGACTGAGGTGGCTTTAGATGAGTATAATAGTTACGATTATGTGATTCATAACAATGGAACTTTATCTGATTTAAAAGATAAGGTTTTAGATGTGGTAAGGAAGGTAGAACATGAATATTAGAGAAGAATTTATAAAATATTTTGAAAAAAACGGACACAAACAAATACCCAGTAGTCCTATAGTTCCAGAAAACGATCCAACCGTTTTATTTAATACGGCAGGAATGCAGCCACTTGTTCCCTATTTAATGGGAGAAAAGCACCCATATGGTAAAAGGCTTTGTGATTATCAAAAGTGTGTAAGACTTACTGATTTAGATGAAATTGGAGATAAGACACATCATACATTTTTTGAAATGTTAGGTAATTGGAGTTTAGGAGATTATTTTAAAAAGGAAGCTATAGGTTATAGTTTTGAGTTTTTGACTAAAGTTTTAAATATTCCTTTAGAAAGGCTTGCAGTTACTGTATTTGAGGGTGAAGGTAAGATTCCACGTGACGAGGTGGCAGCTAATCGTTGGCGAGAGCTTGGAATTAGCGAGGATAGAATTGCTTATTTAGGGTCTAAAGATAACTTTTGGATAGCTGGTGAATCCGGTCCTTGTGGAGGAGATACAGAGATATTTTATTTTAGAAGTAATGATGAAATTCCTAAGAAATTTGATCCAGAAGATGATAGATGGGTTGAGATTTGGAATAATGTGTTTATGGAGTTTTACAAAGATGAAAATGGAAATATATCTGAGTTAAAGCAAAAAAATGTCGATACTGGTATGGGTTTAGAAAGAATTGTAGCTGTTTTAGAAGGAGTGGATGATAATTATAAGAGTTCTATTTGGTTAGATGTGGTTGATAAATTAGAAAAACTTACAGACTTATCTTATGAGGGTAATGAAAAGTCTATGAGAATTATAGTAGATCATATTAGAACTTCTGTGTTTATTGCGGCAGATCCTGCTGGTATTAAACCTAGTAATACTGACCAAGGTTATATTTTGAGAAGACTAATTAGAAGATATATTAGACAAGCTAGAAAATTGGGTATTGATATTAATAGTGATTTTGATTTAGAAATTGCTTCACTTATTATTAAAAAATATGAAAAATACTATAGTGAACTTTCTGAAAATAAAAATAGTGTTTTAGAGGTTTTAGCTAACGAGAAGAAAAAGTTTAGTAGAACACTTGAGAAGGGGTTAAGAGAGTTTGAAAAGTTAGTTAGTAATGAAACTAAAATTATCGATAAAAATGTTGCTTTTAAGTTATATGATACTTATGGATTTCCAATTGAACTTACTTTAGAAGAAGCTAGTGATAGAGGAATGGGGGTCGATGTGGATGGTTTTTATGCAAAGTTTAGAGAACATCAAGAGAAATCTAGAACGGCTTCTAAAGGTAAATTTAAAGGTGGTTTATCTGGAAATAGTGAAACAGAAACTAAGTTTCATACAGCAACGCATTTACTTAATGCGGCACTTAAGGAAGTTATTGGTCCAGATGTTCATCAATTAGGAAGTAATATTACACCTGAGAGATTAAGGTTTGACTTTCCGTGTGATCATAAGATGACTGATGAAGAGAAAAAAAAGACTGAGGATTTGGTTAATAAATGGATAGAAGAAAATTTACCGGTTGAAAAAATAGAGATGAGTAAAGAAGAGGCTATTAAGTCTGGGGCTGAATGTACTTTTATAGATAGATATCCTGATTTAGTTACAGTTTATAAAATTGGTGATGTTTCAATGGAATTATGTGGTGGTCCTCATGTAAGTCATACTGGTGAACTTGGTCATTTTAAGATTAAAAAAGAAGAGTCAAGTAGTGCGGGTGTTAGAAGAATAAAGGCTATTTTAGAATAGTCTTTTTAATTTGACAAAAGTTTGTTTGTTAGTATAATAATAACTAATTTGAGGAGTGATGTTATGATTAGTGAAAATGCGAAAAATAGATGGATTATGGATTTTAGTAATGGAGTTTCTTTATCTTTTGCACCGTTAAGTGTTCGTGATAATAAAGAATTAGTAATAATAGCTGTGAGTTTAAATGGAATGAATTTAAATTTTGCAAGCGAGAGGTTAAGAAATGATGTTGATGTTGTAGAAAAGGCTGTTAGTCAAAATATTTTAGCTTTACAGTTTGCGAATGTTGATTTACAAAAACAGATCATTTTTAGTGGTATTAAAGAAGTTAAGAAACAAGAAGACTATTTAAATGATAGTTTAAATAACGAAGATGTTATGGATGAAATGTCCTTTGAAATTCAAGGTTTATATGAAGGATTAGATAAAGAATTGTTTGAAAATTCGGATCGTAGAAAAGAATCAAAAACTAAGTAATATTTGGTTTGTAATTTATGGTTATTTTCAAATAGTCTTAAAAATAAATTTAATGAGATTTTAAACTGTATATGATGAAATTTAAATGAAGACAAGGAGATTTATTTATGAAAGATTTAAGTAGAAGAAACTTTTTAAAATAACATGTTATGGCTTAGGAACAGCAGCTTTATTTATGCTTAGTGGGTGTGAAAAAGAACTGGCTCCTACAGAAGATTATGATGTGGTAAATACTGATACTAATAGTGATCTTAGTAGTGGGCTTACACAGGTTTTGGATGTTTCAGGAGAAGAATTTAAGTTGGTAACAGAATATTCGTGTGACAGTACTGCGGAAAGAACTTGGAGGGTTACTTCCGATAAATTTTTATATTTTAATGTTCACACGGAAGGTTTGCCAGCAGATACTAAAGTTTATATTGATAATGTGCATATCGATACGACAGTAAAATCTGAGTATGCGGTTGTTGATGGTATTTTACAAGATACAATGGATGATAGAATACATAATTCACAAATGCTTGGTTTTCCAATAGGTAATGATACATATTATTATGGTGTAGATGCGATAGAAGGAAGTAATGATAGTTTTGTACAATCAACAACATATGCTTATACTAGTTATTATGGTGAATCAGAGTATAAATTAAAACGATATACAGAGTCTGATTATTTAGAGCTAGGAGTTTATGCGAATAAATTTCAATTTGTATATGATTTATTGATTCAAGGACCTAATGATGAAACACCTAGATGTGTTAGTGTCAATACTGACTTTATTGTCAATATTACTTCAGCTTTAGAAAAAAATAATCAAAAAACTAAGTAGTATAAAGGCTTTTTAAATGGCAATTTATGGTCATTGACAAATAGTCTTTTTTTTGAGAAAATGATAGTGTTTAAGGAGGGGATGACCGTGCTTCAAGAAAGATTGTTACTTACACCAAAAGATATTTTGGAAAAAGAGTTTAAGATCGATACAAGAGGTTATAGACCCCAAGAGGTGGATAAGTTCTTAGATGAGGTAATAAGCGATTATGACGAAATGATTTCAATGATTAAAGATTTGGAACGTGAAAAAAAAGATTTAATCGACGAAAATATCAGATTAAAACAAGAAGTACGTAATGCAAGAACTAAATTAGATGTTTTGAGGAGTTCGGCTCCTACAGAGGTTTCTAATGCTGATTTGCTTAGAAGGTTATCTAATTTGGAAAAAATAATTTATGGTGAAGTAAATAAATAATATTTTGGCAAACGCTGCATTCATAGTAATGTAGAGGAAAGTCCATGCTTACACAGTCTGTGATGACTGTAGTGTTTGTGCATAGGGAATAAATAACCTATGGTAGTTTTTAACTAACGGCGAAGTTTAACCTAAGTCTTTTAGATATGGTGATACTTTATAAAGTGCCGCAGTGACGATGCTTTTAGAAATAAAAGAGTGAAACGAGGTAAACCCCGCAAGTAAGAAACCCAAATTTTGGTAGGGGAACCTAATAAGAGAGAACAAGAATTTCTTATGGGATTGCTTTGGCAATAGATAAATGTTTGCCTCCTAGAGATAGGAACAGAACATGGCTTATAAAATATTATTTTATTTTATGAAAGGATTTTAATATGAAAGAGATTGGCGAGAAATTAAAAGAAGCCCGGGAAAGCATAGGCGTTTCAATTGAAGAAGTGGCTGAAGATTTAAAACTCCGGCCATCTCAAATTGAAAATATTGAAGCTGGCAATACCGAAGCTTTTAAAGATATGTTTTATTTAAAATATTTCATTAGAGATTATGCAAAATATTTAGGACTTGATAAAGAGGATTTGATCGACGAATTTAATGAGTATTTATTTGATTATACTTCTAGGCTTTCTTTGGAAGATATCAAAGCGGCTAAGAAAAGTAAGAAGGAAAATAAAAAAATAAAATCTCCTTATACAATGGAGCGAAAAAATAGAATTTCACTAATTATGTTTGGAATATATGTTATTATTGCACTTTTGGTTGTAATGATAATTTATCTTATAATTAGTTTAAATACATCGGAAACCGACGATTTTGTCGAAGGAACTATTATTACAGAAAGTAGGTAGTAAATTATGAATTTGCCTAATAAATTAACAATGGCTAGAATTGTTATGACATTTTTAATTATCTTGATTTTGTTATTTCCTTTTTCAGCAATGGGAATTAATGTAACACAACTTTTTATTAATGAATCGATAAGAGTTGACATTCGTTATCCAATTGCGGGCATCCTTTTTATTATAGCTTCACTTACTGACTTTGTAGATGGATATATTGCTAGATCGCGTAATTTGATTACTGATTTTGGTAAAATGATGGATGCGATTGCAGATAAAATTTTAGTTAACTCAGTACTTATTATTTTATGTGCTCAAGGGTTTATTCATCCTATTATTCCGGTTGTTATTATAGTGAGAGATACTATCGTTGATTCTATTAAAATGGTGGCTGGATCTAAAGGCAATGTGGTGGCGGCTATTAAGACCGGTAAGTTTAAAACTGCTTCATTAATGATTGGTATTGTTATGACTTTATTTTATAATTTACCATTTGAACTTTGGAATATTCATATTTCAGATTTCTTACTTATAGTGGCAGCTGCACTTTCAATTATATCTGGAATTCAGTATTTTACTATGAATAAAAAATATATATTTGATGAGGGAATGTAATAATTCTCTTTTTATTTTTTTGTTTTTTGAACAAATGTTCGCAAAAGTGTTGACAATTTATTTTAGATATTATAAAATGTGATTGTAGGAGTTAAAGGAGGAAAATAAATGGCAAAATCAACTAATGAGGTTGATCAAAACTTAAAACAAGTTTTGGCAGATATTGAAAAACAATTTGGAAAAGGATCATTGATGCGTTTAGGTGACAATGATCGCAGAGAAATAGATGTAATTTCAAGCGGCAGTATTGCACTTGATGTTGCTTTAGGTATAGGAGGTTATCCAAAAGGAAGAATTATTGAAATATTTGGTCCTGAGTCTAGCGGTAAAACCACTTTTGCTCTTCATGCGATAGCGGAAGCTCAAAAAGCTGGTGGTAAAGTCGCTTTTATAGACGCTGAAAACTCTTTAGATCCACAATATGCGGCTCGTTTAGGGGTGGATATAAATGAACTTCTTTTATCACAACCTGATAATGGAGAACAAGCTTTAGAAATTACCGAGGCATTGGTGCGAAGTGGGGCAATTAGTGTTATTGTAATTGATTCGGTAGCTGCTTTAGTTCCAAAAGCTGAAATTGAAGGTGAGATGGGAGATTCTCAAGTTGGACTTCAAGCTCGATTAATGAGTAAAGCTCTAAGAAAACTAGCAGGTGTTATCAATAAAACCAATACGATCGCAATTTTTATTAATCAACTGAGAGAAAAAGTTGGGGTTGTTTATGGTAATCCTGAGGTAACTCCTGGTGGTAGAGCTTTAAAATTTTATTCTTCAATCAGACTTGATATTAGAAAAAGTGAACAAATTAAACAAGGTAATGAAATTGTTGGTAATAAAGTAAAGGTTAAAGTCGTTAAAAATAAGATGGCTCCGCCATTTAAAACATGTGAAGTCGATATTATGTATGGAACTGGTATTTCACACGAAGGAGAACTTATTGATTTAGCTTCACAAGCTGATATTATTCAAAAGTCTGGTGCTTGGTATGCATATAATGGTGAAAAGATTGGCCAGGGGAAAGAAAATACTAAAGATTATTTGAAAGCTCATCCTGAAATTGAAGAAGAAATTAATAAAAAAGTACGTGAATATTATAATATGAAATAACTGATAGGTTTTAAAAACTTATCAGTTTTATTTTGACTTTTGTGTTTTTTTTGATATAATTGTTTTAGAATATGGAGGGATTTATTATGGATGAAAATAAAAATAATGTAAATAGCGAAAATACTCAAACAGAAGATATGAATTATAGCTTTGATTTTGCTAATCAAGTTGAAAATGAAGCCCCAAAAGATATTACACCTGTTCAAACTGAAGTGACTGGTGAAGATACTGTTAGTTCTCCTACTACTGATGTTCAAACTCCTCTTAACACGAATGATCAAACTCCTCATAGTGAAGATGTTCAAACTACAGAGGTACCTTCTTCAGAAGTTCAGGGTCCAGCAGGTGAGAATGATCAAAATGTAGAAGCAACGCAAGTTTCACAAACTGAGGTTTCAGCTTCTCAGGAGACTAAAGAAATGCCAGCAGAAGAAACAAAAGAGGAAGATTCAATTGAATTAATTAAGGATAAAAAAGAAACTAAGAAATTTTTAATAATTTTATTTGTTATAATTTTGTTATTTATTATAGCTTTACCATTTATTTTTAGTGTTGCGGGATAGAAATATCCTTTTTATTTTTGCTTGATCATTTTGAAAATATTATAAATTTTTTTAAAATTGTTATTAGTTTTGTTTATTTCTTTTTTTAATTTGTTATATGCTATGTCTATATTTGGCTCGTTTTTGTTAAAACACTCTAGGTATATATAATTTAATTTTTGTTTGTTTTTTTGTTTATATACTTTATCAAGTTCTGTTTGAATAAAATTTTCATTTTCTAATTCAAACCTGGTTTTGAAATTATTTTTTTTGTTTTTTTGAACTATTTGATAATTTAAGTTGATTTCATCTTGAAATTTGGTTATCTCTAAAGCGTCGTCTTCTTCGTCTGGTAAAAGTGAACTTTTAAGGCTTATTAGGCCATTTTTATTTAATTTAATAGCCATAACTTCATGATCACTGCAAATAATAAAAGTATATTTCATTTTGGTTATACTATTTTGTTTAAACCTTTCAGCAATTGCGTTTTTATTATTTAAATATTTAATTAGTTTTTCGTCAAACTTTACAATATGTTTTTTTATTTCGCTAAATTTTTGGTTGTTAATTTTTAAAATAGGAATTTTTCGCATGTGGTGAATATTATCTGTTTTATTCCATTCGTAGAAATCAAAGTATTCATTTTGAAAATTTAATATAACGTCATATATGTAGTTCATTTTTTTTGCCTCCTGGAAGAAAAATTGCAAGAAAAGTAATAATTAGTCCAATTGGTCCAATTAAACATTCTATATTACTACTTATAAACTTTACATATTCTAGAAAATTATACCCAACAGTTATTAAATTTAAGTAACTTATGATAAAAACAAATCCTACTATACTAAAACCAAAACCAATTAGAAAAAAAATAATTCTAGCTATCATTATTATCATCTCTTTATTAAAGTTTATTATTCTTGTGTGTCTAAAATGATTTACTTGATGTAATTAAACAAAAAATGTTATACTTATTTAAGGTGGTGCGTATGGATTATAAGTTTACGATAGATAAATTTCAAGGTCCACTCGATTTACTTTTGCATTTAATTAAGGAAGCTGATATAGATATTTTTGATATTAATATTAAGGAAATAACTGATCAGTATTTGAAGTATATTGAAAGTATGGAGAGCCTTAATTTGAATATTGATAGTGAATATTTAGTGATGGCAGCGGAACTCATCGAAATGAAATCAAGAGAATTACTTCCTCATGAAGAGATTTTGGAAGACGACGAATATGAGGAAGATCCTAAAGAGGCTTTGATAAATAGATTGATAGAATATCAAAGATATAAGGAAGCTGCTTCTTTATTTAAAGAGTTAGAAGAAGATCGCAAACTTATGTATTCTAAAATACCTAGTGAACTTACTGAATATAAAAGTGATGAGGTTTTAATTAGTGAAGATTTGTCTTTGGAGGATTTAGTAAAAGCTTTTATGAATTTTGAAGAGAGAAAAGAGTTAGATAAACCTCTTAATACAGTTGTTACTAGAAAAGAATATTCAGTTAAGGTTAGATGTAGGGATATTTTAAATAAACTTAGAAAAAATAAGCAAATGAGGTTTGACGAACTATTTGATGTTAGAAGCAAGGATTATGTTGTGGTGACTTTTTTAGCAATATTAGATTTGGCTAAAAGTGGTAAGTTAAAAATTAAGCAAGATAGAAGTTTAGAAACAATAACTTTATTTGCAGGAGGGGAGATTTAAGGTGAATTTAAAAGCTGTTTTGGAAGGTTTGTTATTTGTAACTGGTGATGAGGGTATTTCTAAAGAGAGGTTGCTTAAAATTTTAGATGTTTCAGAGGAAGAATTTAATGAAGTGGTTACTCAATTTATTAATGATTTGAAGAGTGATGAAAGGGGTTTGACTTTAGAAGAATATAATGATAATTATAAGCTAGTTACTAAAAAAGAACATGCGGGCTATTATAAGTTACTTGTGGATACGGAGAATTCTGATACGCTTAGTACGGCAGCCTTAGAAACTTTAGCTATTATTGCTTATAATCAGCCAATTACGAGATTAATGGTTGACGAAATTAGAGGAGTATCTTCTGTTTATGTTATGAGAAAGTTGGTTTTAAAAAATTTGATTAAAGAAGTGGGAAAATCTGAATTACCTGGGAGACCTATTTTATATGGTGTTACTGATCAGTTTTTAGATTATTTTGGCTTAAAGTCATTAGCTGATTTACCTAAGATAGAGGAGGCTGAGACAGTTTCTACGGAGGATTTATATGCTTCGAGATATAGGGAGGAATAATGAAGGAGTTATTTTTATTAATTATAGGTTTATTTTTAATTGTTAAAGCGGCCGATGTTTTGGTTACGGCAGCTGCTTCACTTGCGTTAAGATTTAATGTTCCAAAGATGCTTGTGGCTTTGACTATTATGGCTTTTGGAACATGTGCTCCTGAGGTGGCAATATCTTTTCAAAGTGTTCAAAACGGTGATGGACAAATTGCGTTTGCAAACGTGGTTGGTAGTTGTATTGTAAATGTTTTTTTAATTATTGGTGTAGCTGCTTTGATTAAACCAATTAAAGTAAAACATGCGACTATTAAAAAGGAATTACCAATTTTATTTTTGATTACTTCTGTTTTTGCGATACTTATGCTTGATAGATTATTTGATCCTTTTACGAGAAATGTTTTTTCAAGAGCAGATGGTTTGGTTTTAATTTTATTTTTTAGTGTTTTTGTTAGTTATTTAATTGGTTTACTTCGAAAAGGTGGCGAACAGAGTAGTAATGAGATAAAATATGGGTCAGTTATGTCTATTTTATTAATCACTTTATCTATATTAGTTACAATATTAAGTAGTGATTTGATTGTTAATAATGCGACACAATTAGCTACTAAGCTTAATATTAGTGAAAAGATAATAACGATGGTAATTATTGTTATAGGGACCAGTTTACCCGAACTTGTTATGACAGTTACTAGTGCGAGAAAAGGCGAATTTGATATGGCCATTGGTAATATTGTTGGGACTAATATATTTAATATATGCGTTGTTTTAGGCTTGCCTGTTGTGATATATGGTAATGTTGGTTTGGTTGGATTTGGTTTTATAGATATTTTGGTTATATTTTTATCTTCTTTTTGTCTTTATATGTTTTCTAAAAGTGAGAGAATCATTAGCCGAAAAGAAGCTATATTTATGATATGTATATTTGTAATATATTATGTTTATTTATTTATAGCATAAATACATTTTGAATTTATTATGATTTATGTTATAATATTTTTGTTGCTTGTGTGGCGGAATTGGTAGACGCGCACGACTCAAAATCGTGTGGCTTTTGGCCATGTGGGTTCGATTCCCACCACGAGCACCATATTGATATTTACTCGAACTAACAAGTTAATGTATAGAAGAACTTGAAAAAAGTTTATTTTCATGATATTATTAGTATGTAAGCAAGAAAACTTGCATAAAATAAAAAGGGAACATTCAGTTTTTCCCAGTTGAATGTCTACCCAATTAATGTGCAGACATTTAATTCATTATTGATGAATTAAGTGTCATTTTTTTATTACTACTATCATAATGATAAGGAGAAATAAAATGATAGCAATGAGCTTAAGAACTTTTATTATAAAATTCTTAGTTTTCACTTTTATCAAACCCCCTCTCTATAAAGATTAGAGGTAGACACTCAACAACTGATATTCCCTATAAAAAGTATACTATTAGATGTATTAAAAAACAAGCGAACAAGAATTAATTTTGATAGAATTTCAAAAATGTGTGTTATAATTTAAATAGTGATTGCTTCTTATATTAAATTGTTAATGGGTTGTAGATAACTTTTCCAATGGCACCATATTGATATTTATTCGAACTAACGAGTTAATGTATAGATGACTTGAAAAAAGTTTACTTTTATGATATTATTAGTATGTAAGCAAGAAAACTTGCATAAAATAAAAAAGAGGAACATTCAATTCCGAAAGTGAATGCCGCCTCTAATAAATTAGGATAGACACTCAATCAGAGATGAAAGAGTGTCATAGTTTTATTGCTATTACCAATAAGGTAAGGAGTAATAAAATGATAGCAATAAGACGAAGGACTTTTATTATAAAAGTTCTTTTCTTCATTTTTATCCCTCCTTTCTTTCTCAAGATTGGAGGACGACACTCACATCAAATGTTCCTGTTAGAATTATATAATAAATATATTCATAAAACAAGAAAACAAGAAATGTTTTTGATAAATTTTCAAGAATGTATGTTATAATTTAAATAGTGATTGCTTCTTATATTAAATTGTTAACGAGTTGTAAATAGCTTTCCCAATGGGACCAGATTGATAATTACTCGAACTTATAAAAGTTTGAGTTTTTTATGTATTTATTTTTTATTTTAGCATATAATAATATAAAAAGTATTGACGTACATAAAAAAGTACGTTATAATGTAACTGGGTGAAAATATGAATACTATAAATATAACTAATGCTAGAAAAAATTTGTTTCAATTAGTTTCTGACGTAAATAAAGGCTTTAATCCAGTCAATATAATTAACAACAAAGGTGAAAATGCTATATTGTTATCGGAAAGTGATTGGCGAGATATAGAAGAAACTATTTATTTAAATTCTATACCTGGATTTGTAGAATCTATCAATGATGCTAGGAAAGAAGATAAAAATAATTGCACTGTTTATAAAAAAGGTGAAGAATGGTAGAATACAAAATAATATTTTCTAAATTAGCCAATAAAGACAAAAAATTATTAAAGCAAGCTGGACTCGAAAGCAAAGCAAAAGAATTACTAGATTTAATAGCAATAGATCCTTATCAAACACCACCGACATATGAAAAATTAAAAGGAAACTTAAATGGTCTTTGTTCAAGAAGAATAAGTTATCAGCATAGGCTAGTGTATGAGATAGATGAGAATAAAAAAGAAATATTTATTTTAAGAATGTGGACTTATTATGATAAATTATAATGTATTTTTAGAAATTAGCCTTCTTAAAAATTTCCAAACGTGTACCACTATGGCACCAAATTGATAGTTATTCGAACTAATAATAGTTCGTTTTTTTTATGATTTTTAAATTGTGTGGTCGAAAAGTGTCCGAATACATTGATATTTTTAAGTATATTGCATTGAATTGATATAAAATCTATGATTCATTTATTAATTGCTGTTTATTCTTAAATTATATGGTAAAATAATATCAGTTTAAAAAATAAATTAATCAGACATGTCTGATTAATTAAGAAAGGAACAATTATGTTAGAAAAAAACAATTTAAAAATGATTCAAGAAATTACTAATTGGGCAAATGAGATAAAGTTTAATTTGATTAATGAATTTAACAAATCTATTATTTATGTATATTGGGAATTATTATGAGAGTAAGTCATGAATTTGGGCCTTATATCAATAAAGATAGTAAGGTGCTTATTTTAGGTTCAATTCCTTCGGTTAAATCTAGAGAATATGGGTTTTATTATATGCATAAACAAAATAGATTTTGGAAAGTTATGAGTGATTTATTTAAAGATGTTTTTCCTATAACTATAGAAGATAAAAAAACTTTTTTAAATAAACATAAAATTGCGTTATGGGATGTAATCGATACTTGTGATATAAATGGTTCTAGTGACAGTTCAATTAAAAATCCAAAAGTAAATAATATTAAGAAATTAATAGATGGTACTGATATTAAATATATTTTTGTTACTGGAAAAAAGGCTTTGGAATTATATAATAAATATTGCTATAAAGATACACTTATTAAAGCAATTTATTTACCGTCTACTAGTGGGGCAAACTGCACTGTTAGCTATGAAAAATTGAAAGAAGAATATGAAATTCTTATAAAATATTTGAAAAATTGATATTTTTCTTTTTTTTTATAAGAAAATGGGTTATAATTATATTATAGGGAAGGGGCGGCACAGTATGATTTTAAGAAAACCATATGCGTTTTTTATAAAATATTTTAAATTGCTACATGCTATAATAGCGGTTTTAGTTGCATTTTTACTATACCGTTCTTTTACACTTTATAATTTCTTTAAGGCTTATGTGACGGATTATAGTTCTGCTTTAAATGATTTAAATCCACGTTCACTTTTAAACATGTATAGTTTTTTGATGGTATTAGGGGTAATTATTGTAATTATCATTTTATTATCCGTTATGATTTATAAGAAAAAGCCTAAATTTCTCTATATCTATAGTTTAATTGTTTATATTTTTGTTATTGTTTTATTTGGTGTGGCATCTCCAGTGCTTAGAGATATAAGTGCTTCTATTTTGGATATTCGTTTTTCTAGTGCACTTAGGGATTTCTTTTTGATAGCTGTTGTTTTAGAGGTAATTTGTTTAATTTTATATATTGTTAGATCTACGGGGTTTGACATTAAACAGTTTGATTTTGGTTCGGATTTACAAAAATTAGACATCGACGAAAAAGATAGTGAAGAGATTGAAGTTGCTTTAGAATTCGATAAAAATAAAGTTAACAGAAAAGTTAGATATAACCTTAGGCAATTAAAATACGTATACATTGAAAATAAATTTTTAATTAACACAATTGGTATAATTGCATTAGTAATATTGGCTTTTACTATTTATTTAAATATTGGTGTTTATTCGGCTTCTTATGATCAAGGAAGTTCTTTTAGTGCGAGTGGAGTTGTAATGAATGTTAGAGATGCTTATTTGACGCAAAATGATCCATACGGAAAAAAATTAACAGACGATATGATTGTTATTATAAAAATGGACATTAAAAGTCAAGGTGGAGTTGGTCAAGATTTAAATACAGGACTTACAACACTTATTGTTAATGACAAATCATATGGTCAAAATAACAATTATGCGAAAGAACTTTACGATTTAGGAACACCATATACCGGTCAAACGTTAAGTGATGAATTTCAAAGTTATATTTTAGCTTTTGTTGTTCCTTATGACGAAGCTAAAGATCAAATGGTTTTAAAATTTAATGATAATGTGAGTTATGTTAAAGGAGAGATCGGGGCTAAGAATATTTTTGTTACATTAAAGCCTACTAATTTGAGCGGAAGTATAGATGGCGGAACAAAGAAACTTGGAGAAGAAGAGGTATTTGAAAATAGTGTTTTAGGTGGTTCTTCTATTAAGATAAATAGTTATGAAGTAAGTGATAAATTTAAGTTTAATTATAGCTATTGTTATGGGACAAATAAATGCATAGATTCTAGTGAATATGTAACTTCAACAGCTACTGGAAATTATTTTAAAACTTTAATGAAGTTGGATGTGGATTTTAGTATTGATAAAAATATTAATAGTTTAGACATATCAACTTTTACAAACTTTTTGAATACATTTGGAACAATTAATTATAAAGTTAATAATAACTGGAATTCAAACAGAATAAATACACAGGTGATAAAACCAAAGGTTGCTAAAACTGATGGAAATTACTATATTGAAGTTCCAAGTGAGATCAAGAATGCTAGTGAAATTAATTTGACTTTTAAAATTCGAAACTATGTTTATAAATATATTTTGAAGTAGTAAAATGATATGTTATAATAGGAAGGGGGAGACACATTTGAGGATTAAAAAAATTAAATATATATTATTTACTTTAGTATGTGCATTCATTACTCCTTTAGTTACTCGTGCAGAGTGTAATTATCAAAGACAAGCTGAACTTTCTAGATTAGCAAGTAATGTTCAATTTAGTTATACTTATGATATTACTACAGGTGTCGATTTTACTTTATATATGACAAATTTAACCGATGACATATATATTGTTGACGAATTTGGTAATGTTTTTAATGGTGCTGGTGAGAAATCAAAATTGTATTCTTCTAATACGGTTTCTGGGTTTCAACAGGGCAATCAGGTTAGGTTTGAAATATATTCTAACGATAATGAATGCAAAAATTATTTAATTATGAATAAATATGTTAATTTTCCAAAGTTTAATATTTATTCTACCTTAGACGAATGTAAACAACACCCTAGTTTTAAATATTGTCAAATATGGGCCGATACTGCTTCTATAAATTATGATCAATTTATTAATGAGTTGAATGTATCTCTAAATACGACTAAAACTACAAGAGAGGAAGCGGAAGAAAATATTTGGGAAGAGATATTTAACTTTTTTAAACAGCCACACATTTTGATTGTTGGAAGTATTTTAATATTACTTTTATTAAGTGTAGTGGTATGGAAAATAATTCGCAGGAAAAGGAGATGAAGTTATAATGAGAATGTTTAAAAACCTTTCTTTACGGCTTTTAATTTCGTTTATGGTATTGGCAATACTGCTTATTCCAACAGTTCAGGCGTGGGAATATTCTGGAATTGGTGGTTCGGGTGGTCATGCTTCCAGCTTGAGCGGTGGATGGAATGCTTTTGTTATTGGTGTAAGAGCTACGGCTGTTGATATAGATGGAAAAAGACTTTCTGTTGAAATTGATGGACGTAAGTATATAAGCAAAAGTATAGATTATTATGGTAATTTAAGTCAAATAAATAACGGATATTTTGCACAGGTTAATGGTAGTAGTGAGCATAGTACTTGTAGACTTGCGAATGGCACGGTAACTTTATGTTCAAAGCCGGAACTTGAAGGAGCACGTTTTAGTTCTCAAAATGGAGGTTATAAATATGAAGCGTGGCCATATCAAAATGTAGCGCCTTTGCCTGTTGGAATGAATTTTGATAGTGCGGCTGGAGTTTCACAATTATCAAATAGTCTTTCAAAACTCGGCACATCTTCTTATAAAAGTCAAGCAGATGATTTATTTAGACGTTTAATGGGACAACCAATTACGTATTTTCAACAAAATGCGGCAGGTGATTGCGAGGAAGTAAAGGAAAAATTGACAACAGCATTTATAATTTTTGAGCCGTTAACTCAAGTTAATGGTTATGTTGGAACAGCTTCGGAAATTGCGATTATTTTTCATAACGTGAGTATTTATAAATTTGGAATGGTTGCTAAAGTTTATAATGCTTTGAGAGTTAATCCAGCTGTTGGTAATCGTGGACTTAGATATTTTAGTGCTGTAAATGAGATTCCAACTTATTCTAACAGTACTCCGAGTCGTGTAAATACGGCTATATCAAATACTCATTTGGGTTATGGAGTTGCTATTTTGGCTTATGGAACGGAGTTTGTCGACGAGAATGAGGGATGGGTTTGTAATTTTGATTATACAATTGATGCAGCGTGTATGAATTGTAATTCTAATAGAGATGACAATAAAGCTTATATAATTCAAGATACGACGAATTGGGATGCTATTTTTGCTAGTCCTGATTCAGATAATAAAAATGTTCAAAGTTATTATAGCAAAGGAAATGGTGTATATTGTAGAGAAGAATATACTGTTTATCTCCCAAATGTTAATAATACTATTAGTGTACAACCAGGGCGTTATTTTACTTTGAATCCTTCTGCAAAAGCTTTGCAAAACGTTGTTTCTTCTCCTGCTATTCCAAATTTTAAACCTGTAAGAGTTGTTAAGAAGAGACAATGTAAAGTTAATTCAGAGGAGAACTCTTCTAATGCCGCAACAGTCTTGGATGTTTTTAGAAGAAATTCTGAATATGATTTTAAAGGAAAGACGGGCACTGTAAGCTTTAAATATAATGAAACATATAAAGATAGTCGCTATAATATGGACGATTTAGAGGAAATGTCTGTTTACGATGAAGACAATAATTATAAATATTCTATAGATAATGGTACTTTAAATATGGAAGTAACTAGATATTATACTTTGCCGGCTAATTATTATCAATATATAAGGAAACAAGATGGCCTTTCAATGAAGGTTAAACCTTCTGATAAAGATTTGGGACAGTATATAAATGTAGGCATTCCTAATTTGCCGGTTTCGTTTAATAATACTGGTGACTCTAATTCCATTGCTGCAGATATACAGTTCTCATATGCATTACCAACAAATGATCAGTATTCTAAACTTAATAAAGCTTATATAGAAGATAATTCTTATTTGGATACTGATAATGAAACGGGTAATGTTTATAAGAGATATAAAACTAAAAAAATGGTAGATGGGGATCAGGAGTTATTGAATAATAGTGCTTGTGCAAAAATGTTTGGAATAAATAATACATCTTTTGAAACGTGTGTGAGCAACAGACAGAATAATTCTATTGGTGATAAAGATAAAAATGCAAATTGTATTGTAAATAATAAAATTACTAATTCTACAAAATCTGGTTATTCTTGTTTAGTATTACTTAAAGAAAATACATGCCGGATAGAAAATGGTAAGTATTATGATTTTGATGGTAATGAGATAACTAAAGAAGAATATGACATTATTTGTCCAAACGCTAATAGTGACAACACATGTCGGATAGAAAATGGTAAGTATTATGATTTTGATGGTAATGAAATAACCAAAGAAGAATATGATAGAATTTGTCCAAGCGGTAATAGCGATAATACATGCCGGATAGAAAACGGCAAGTATTATGATTTTGATGGTAAGGAAATAACTAAAGAAGAATATGATAGAATTTGCCCATCTTATATTCCATCTGTGTGTCCAGAAGACGAGTGTCCATATGGATGCTGTCCATCAGGAGAATGTGCACCAATGCCGGATGGTACATGTCCAGGTTCTGGAGGCATAGATGTCATTTATAGAACTATCGATTTAGTAAATCCTTTCCCTGGACAAGATGCTGAACAAAGGCATACAGGAGCCAACTGGTGTAGCTATAATATAAAAACACATAAAATCGATTGTAAATATAATAATGCAACAGTTAAAAATTATATTACTAGGGAACGTGGTGGAACTGAAAACGGAGGTAAAGTTTACCGTGAAGATCATGTTTTATACGAAGTTACTTTGGATTCTAGTACGATAGGTAAGATTAGAGATTATAATGATGATCATAAATATGATGATTGGGAGTTAAATTGTTTGGATAACGGAAGAGCTTGTATTAGTGAGTTTTTAAGAAAACAGGTTAAAACTACTGGTAAATGTTCTAGTGTAAGTAAAACTTCATTTTATACTTGTGATGAGGATGTTTAGTTAGGAGGTAAAACATGAAAGAGTCATTTTGGGGCATATTTGTATTAGGTCTTGGTGTTATGTCAATATTCTTTATTGTTTTATTTCAAAACTTAACTAATACTGACGAACATAATTCCCAGCTTTTAAAAGAAGTTACCGAAGCTTCTATGTGGGATGCGTTTGATTATGCATCATATAGAACGAATGGTGAAATTAGAATTGATAGAGAAAAATTTGTTGAAAATTTTATCAGAAGATATGCTGAAAGTGCAAGTATGTCTAGGCAATATACAATTAAATTTTATGATATTAATGAGAAACCACCAAAAGTAAGCTTAAGTGTACAAAGCGGTGTGGTAGGTGTAGGAGGTAGCACCAAGATAACATTTGATTTACAAAATAGAATCGATGCTATTTTGGAAGTACCTTATTAAAATAAAAGAAAAGAGAGGATGAGATTATGAATAATGTAATGGCGTCAGCCAAAAAATTTTTTAAAAACAAAAATGTAGTAACGATTATTGGAGTTGTTATAATTCTTATCTTGCTATATGTTGGTTATAGTACACAAATCAACAATGCAGTAGAACCAGTACAAGTTCCTGTTGCTACACAAACTATTCAACCTAGAACAGAAATCACCGATGATATGGTACAGCTTGTAGATATGCCTAATGTTTCACTTAGTGATAATGTAATTAGATCAACATCACAAATTATTGGAAAATATTCCAATGTAAATTCAGTAATTCCTGAAGGTAGTATGTTTTATACTGATACAGTAATTTCTGAAGACGAACTTCCTGATGCAGCATTTACGAAAGTTAAAGCTGGAGAGGTAGTTTATAATTTCCCTGTAGATATGGAAAGTACTTATGGTAATTCAATTTTTCCAGGTAATATGATTGATATTTATATGAAAGTTGGGGATGGAACTGACGAGAAGATTATGCTTGGTAAGTTAATTGAAAATGTTGAAGTGTTAGCTGTTAAGGATTCTTCTGGTAGAGCTGTATTTGAAAATACTAGTGAAGAGAGAACTCCATCAATGTTAATATTTGGATTAAAGAGTAATTTGTATAGTATTTTAAAGAAAGCATCATATATGGATGGGCTTGGTGTTGAACTTTATCCAGTACCACATGGTGGAGAGGTAGATACTGAAGGTGTTACACAAGTTTCTACACAACAATTAGTTGATTATATTGATGCACATTCTATAAATATTCCTGAACCTGAAGTTCCAGCTGAGGAAGATGCATTATTACCAACTGTTAATGAAACTGGAGGAAACCCTAATACAGTAACTATTACATTCCCTGATGGATGTGACGACAAATATACTTGCACCTATGTTAAAGATAGTGGTAGAAGTCAAAGGGTTACAGGAAGAAAGCAAGAACTTCTTTATACGGGAAATGGAACTTTAACGGCAACGGTTCAAGAAAAAGATGGAACAGCACATTCAATTACGATTGATATTCCAATGTCTAATTCAAATAATGCGGAGCAATAAAAATGAACAATATGTTTGACCAAATAGATTTCGGACATTTGAAACCTTATTTGGAAGATGATGATATAACAGATATTTCTTATGATAATGGTGGACAAATACATTTAAAAACGTTGTCTAAAGGAATATTTAGAATTGAAAATCCGGCTATTGACAATTCCTTTATGGAAAAGTTAGCGTTTCAATGTTCTAATGTTATGGGTAAAACTTTTAACATGGCACATCCTTTCTTGGATGCCGAAAGTGCGGAGTTACGTTTAGCTTTTATCCATGATTCTGTAGCACAAAATGGTATTGCTTGTGTTGTTCGTAAAACACCAGCCAAGATACGTCTGCAGAAGGATAAAATAGTTGCGGATAAATATGTTGAATTAGATATTATTGACTTTTTAGAACAATGTGTATTAGGACACTGTAATATGATTGTTTGTGGTGAAACTGGTTCTGGTAAAACGGAATTGGTTAAGTATTTAGCTTCTAAGATAGCCGAAAATGAAAAGGTTATTACAATAGAAGATACTTTAGAACTTCATTTGGATAAGATTTTTCCACACCGTGATATAGTAGCTTTAAAGACGAATAATATTGCTTCTTATACAGACATATTGGAAGCTTGTATGAGACAAAATCCTAAATGGATTTTGCTTTCGGAGGTACGTAGTGCGGAAGCTGTTTTAGCAGTTCGTAACTCTATTTCTTCAGGTCATTATATTTTATCAACTATCCATGCTGATAAAGCCTCTTCAATACCTAACCGTATGTACAGTTTGCTTGAAACTAATCAGGATTTGGATCAATTTATGAGCTCTATATGTAGGTATATTCAAATCGGTATATATGTTAGAGGTTATCAAGATAAAGTGACTAAGAAGTTTAAACGTGAAATAGCAGAGGTTACAGAGTTTTATGTAACTAATGATACAAATGAAGCACGTCACAATGTTATTTATAGAAAAGGTGCGGATGGTAAGATTATTAGAAATAATCCTAGTCCATATTTATTAGATTATCTAGAGGTTCAAGGAGTATTTTTGCCAAAGGAACTTCAAAATATGGCTGGTGAAACTTATACTGAAAGTGATTCTATGAAAGCAAATGCGGAAGTAGGAAATTCTAATAATTTAACTGATGAGGTAACGCCTACTACTTCAAATCAATCAACTACAGAAAATTTATTTGAATAAAGGAGGGGGATGCAATGACATTTGTAATATTTTTAATTGTTTTGGCAATTGCAATATTTGTTATTTTATATCGTAATAACAGTAATAGTAACAATGTTTATAAGTTTATCAATAAAAAAATTGGTGTAATTTATGACAAATATGCTCCTTATTCATTTAAAGTAGTTAGAGATAAGGTTAAGGAGTTGGGTCAGGAATATACTCCAAGACAATATGCAATTCAAGTTATAGTGTTTGCGGTAAGTGCGGCAGTTGTTACATATTTGTATTTTTATAACATTGTTGTTTCACTTATTTATTCAGCTTTAGCTGTATTAGTTATTCCTTATTTGACTTATTTAAGGTGCAAAAGACTTTACAGTGAATTTATATTTGAACAAATTCAAGTTTATACGACTAATACTATAATGGAGTTTGCGACAACACAATCTTTTGTTAAAGCTTTAGAGGGCGTTTATGCTTCAAATGTATTAGAGGATCCAGTTAAATCAGATGTTAAAATGATGATTGATATGGCTTATGAAAATGGAACTATTGATCAATCACTTAACTATATGAATTCAAAATATGATTTTTATATAGTTCGTAATATGCATCAGTTATTTTTACAAATTACTAATGAAGGTGCGAGAGATTCTGGTGAATCACTTGAAAATATGAGTCAGGATATAGATATGTTAGTTGAGGGTGTATATAGAGATAGAATTGATAGAGCGTCTTTCCATAAGAAGTTTTTACAATTTGGTATTATACTTTATTTAATGGTTATGCTTGTCCAGTTTATGCTTGGTATGGAAACATACAACCAAATGCTTAATGACTGGTGGGTTCAAGTGTTATTACACGGTATTATTTGGCTAAATACATTCTTTATACTTTCTGGTGAGAAATATTATAATGAAGATGTGGGGGCGGAATAAATGGGTATAGGTTTAACTTTTATAATTATTGCAATTATTGTAGTGTTTTTGCTTGAGTATAACAACCATTTTAGCTCTAACAAATTTATTAAAGAGACTGAACCATATTTTAGAGTGATGATGGAGTCTGATTACGAGTTTTTACTTAAAGTAAGATATGGCGGAGATGTTGATGTAAATAAGATGTATGGACTTAGAGTTCGTAATGGAATTATCGGTATCATATTTTGCTTATTTATCTTTATGGATCAACTTTCGTTTGCTTATATATTACTTTCTTTGTTAATTGGTTTTGCTTTATTTAAATTACCTTATATGCAATTAAGTAGTTATTACAAGCAAAATTTGCATAAAATTAATTTAATGCTTCCATACTATTTAAAGGGACTAGAAATTTTAATTCAACATTATACAGTTCCAGTTGCACTTGCAAGATCGATTGATACAGCTCCTGAAATTTTTAAGCCAGGTTTACAAAAATTGGTAGCTAAAATTGATTCTGGTGATTCTTCAGTACAGCCTTATATGGATTTTGCGAATGAATATCCAGTTCGTGATTCTATGAGAATGATGCGACTTTTATATCGTTTAGGTCTTGGTAGTCAAGAAAACAAACAAGAACAATTGCTTATGTTTTCAAGAACTATTTCCTCTTTGCAGAATAAGGCTCGTGAACAAAAATATAAAGAACGTCTAGAGAAGATGGAAAATAAGACTATGATGATGTTATTTTGTACAGGTGGAGGAATTTTAGGTTTTTTGCTTTTGTCAATGATGATGATGATGAATTATTAACTATAGTCAAATATTTTAAAGTATGTTATAATTAAAAATAGGAGGGCAGGTGATAAGTTATGAAGGAAGCGGCTGGTGAGGCTAACTTAACTGTTGTAGCTATCATTTTAATTGGTGTTGTTGTTGCGGTTGTTACTCCACTTGTTACTAGTTTAATGAGTAGTTCGGCCGAGAAAGCTTGTTGTTCAGATGCAGGTGGTATTTGGAGAAATGGTGGATGTCAACCGGGTAGCAGTGCATATGATTCAACTGGATATAGAGAATGTGTTGAACAAGCAACATCCAATCAATAAGATTAAAAATATGCTTGCTTTAATGCAAGTTTTTCCTTTAATGTTGAGGTGGTGATTTAAATGCGAGAGAGTATTGGCAGTGTATTTTTGTATAATATAGTTATTTTGTTTGTTATTATAGTTTTTGGTTTACTTTCTGCGACTATAAGTTACTATAAAGCTTTTAAGGTTAATGAGAGAATATTATATTCATTAGATAAGTTTGAAGGGTATAATCAATTTTCAGAAGCTGAAATAGAAGATTATTTGGTTAGTATTGGTTATACTTATAGTCCTGATGGTCAAAATGGATGTGCTGCCGAAAAAGATGGTGGTCAATTAATTAAATCTAATGATGCAAAGCATTTATACTGCGTTTATTATTTTTCAGATGATAGAGGTAGTAATGAGAAAGATAGGCTGAATGGAGATAAAGAACCAATTTACTATAATTATTCAGTAACTAGTTATATTTATGCGGATTTACCAATCGTTGGAGCGTTTAAATTACCTGTTTATACTAAGGGTGAGAGAATATATAATTTTAGTGATCACCAAGAGCAGGGGGCGAGAATATGAAAGAGGCTATAGCTAATGCGGGTGTTTATAATTTAGTAATTATGTTTGTAATAATATTACTTGCTTTCTTTATTGGTTCACTTTCTTATTCTAAAGCTTTTAAAGTTAAAAATAAGATAATTGAAGAAATCGAAAAAGATCAAGGTTATACAACTGGTGTAGCTGATTCTACCGAAGATAGAGTAGAAGATTGGATTGCGAGTATTGGTTATAGAATAAATACAGGAAATGATAGAAATACTGAAAACTGTCCTAAGGTAACAGGTAATGGTGGTGAAGAAGGTAAACTTGTAAACAGTGATGGAGATTATCAATACTGCGTTTATGAGTTTGATACATGCACTAAAGGTGCGGATAAAGCTAAATGCGGTAAATATTACCGCGTAACAGCTTATATGTATTTCGATGTACCAATTTTAAGTGGATTACTTAAATTACCGGTTAGTGGTGAGACCATGATATTTAATGAGATAGATAGTTAAGGAGGCGAAGAATAAGTGAATGTAATAGTTGCGAATAAATACCGTGATGCTTTATCTAGTTTGGATATTGAAGTAATTAAAAAATTAGAAGGAGAGTTTACAGTTGACGAAATAATTGGAACTTTTCAAAACTTCTTCTTTAATAAAATGATATTGGATGTTACAGCATTAAAGGATTATAAAAACATTAAGACTTTACAACAGTTATCTTTATCACTTGATATGGATAAACTAATTTTGTTACTTGATGGTTCACCGGAAACTTCAGATCCTGAATATTTATCTGACTTAATTTCTATGAGAATTTATAATTTTACCATGAATGTCGAAGGTGTAAAGTGGCTTTATGAACATCCAAATAGTTATCGTGATGTAGCTCAGTACCATCAATTAGATACAACACATACTGGTGGTTATAGTATGCCGGCAGCAGCACCTACTGGTTATTCAGATTTAAAACAAAATATGGTTATTTGTTTTAAAGATCTTACTCCAGGAGCTGGTGCAACGACCTTGACATATATTGCAAAAAAACAATTAGCTCGCAATTATGATGTTGTAGCTATTGAAGTAGATAAACATGATTTTATGTATTTCGATGAGGATAAAATGTTTAGTGTTTCAAGTAATGAACTTGGTAATACTATTTCTAAATATAGTGGTTCTGATGTTATTTTGATAGATGCGAATACTAGTTCTGTAGCAGAAGGATTTGCGACGGAAACAATTTATTTATTAGAACCATCTAAAATCCAGATTAACAAATTACTTGCAAGAGATCCTAATGTTTTAAAGAATTCAAAAAACAAACGGGTTGTTTTGAATCAATGTATGCTTAGTGATCAAGATGTTTCTGATTTTGAATATGAGACTGGTTTAAGTGTATTTTATAGAATCCCACCACTTAATGATCAAAGTTCTCATAATGCGGCTTTAGATCAATTTTTAGTTAAATTAGGCTTTTATAAACAAGATGTTTCTAGTGCCGCGGACAATAAAAAAGGAATTATGGGATTATTTAAATAATCCTTTTTTGTAAAGTGAATATTTAATTCTATTGACAAAAATGGTAATTAAAGGTATATTTATTATATAAGTTTAGAGGAGGTTTAATATGAATTTATTTTATACTTTAGCAAATTATTGTACTAGTTTATTACCTGCTGGAACAGGTGGAGAAGCAGGTATTCCTGAGGGAATAGGAAATGTTGTACATTTAATTGTTGTAGCTATTCAAATCGTTGTCCCAATATTACTTATTATTTGGGGTATGATTGACTTTGCTAAAGCTATTATTGGACAAGATGAGGATAAAATAAAAGCTGGTCAAAAAACTTTTATTAAAAGATTAATTGCAGCTGTTGTTGTATTCTTAATCGTTACCATTGTACAACTTGCTATTACTTTAGCTGCTAGTGTTGGTGGAGAAGGTAACGATGCTGGTACTGTTTGGGGTTGTGCTAAGAGTTTAATTAATGGACAACCATAATAAATTAGAAAGTGGGAATTAGATATGGAATTATTTAATTTATTAGATGTTGCTGATTCTACATTATGCGAAGGTATTTTAGTACCTAATGTACTTTTCAATGTAGTTTCAACTATTATTACAGGTATTAAAATTGTTGTTCCAATATTACTTATTATTTGGGGAATGCTTGATTTTGCAAAATCTGTAGTAGCTAAAAAAGAAGAAGATATTAAAAAATATCAAAAAGCTTTTGTATCACGTCTTATTTCTGCTTTGATTGTATTTTTAATAATATTTATCGTACAACTTGCTGTTAATTTAGTTTCTGGTGTTGAAGATAGTGTTAATTCAGATGGAACTACGGTTAGTGATATCTGGAGTTGTAGTAAGAAATTTATTAATGGTGTTGATACTAATAATGAAACAGAGGAATAGAATTATTGAATAATTCTATTTTTTGTACTATTTATCTTTGAATCCATGTTATAATGTTTATGTATATAAGGTGGGATTATATGAAAAAGTATGTTTTATTTTTTTTAGTTGTTTTTTATGTTTTGTTTATTAATATAAATGATGTTAACGCTATTTGTAGTGCTACTACTCCTTGGGAATGTGAAGGTGGTGTATATAATGGCCCTTCTACCGGTAGTAGTTCTACTAGTGGTGAGGGTGGTTCTAGTTGTATTGATAATTGTAATAAAAGTGCTGCTTGTACAACTGGTGATCGTCAACAGTGTTCTGCTTGTAGGAGTCAATGCCAAGTAGAGGCAAATGAAGAAAAGGAAAAAGATGAGGCAAAAAAAGAAGAGGAATTAAATTTTGGTTCTAATGCTACTTCTAATGCTGATGATGCAACAAGTGCTACTAATGAAAAAAAAGAAGATCAAGATTCTTATTATAGGGATATTATAGAATCACAAAGTTGTTGTTATGATTATTTTGATGTAGGAACCGCAGATTTTAGTAATTGTATAAAATATGCAACAGCCAACACAAATTATTGTAAAAATTACAGTGATAATATAAATGGTAATATAATTGATAGTATATTATCGTGGGGTTCACCTGGAAGTTCAAATAACTATGATGGTTCATTTAAAGATCCATGTGCTTTGATAGATGGAGATATACAAAAAATATTACATAAAATATTTTTTGGTATAAGTATTGCAGGAATAATTATATTAGTGGTTATGACAGCAATAAGTTTAGTAAAAGTTATTACAGCTAGCGAGGATGAGGCATTAAAGAATTTCTTTAAGGGTTTATGGAAGAGATTAATTTGTTTAATAATTTTGTTATTATTACCTATGATAGTTACATTTATTATACAACTTGTAAATAATGTTGCACCTAGTTTAGGTATTAAGAGTGATAATCCTTTGTGTAATATTACCGAATAAAAAAACGCAGTAAAATTCTTCATTCTATAAAGTATGTGATTATTATAAAAGTTTTTGTTAAATGGTGTTGGTAGATACTAAATGATACAAGTAACTGAGAATGAGAAGGTGTGTAAGTAAAAAAACTTACATACTTTTTAAGTGTGAAAAAATATAAGAAAGAGGCAAAAATACTAGAAATAAAAGTAAAAATGAATTAGTAAAAGTAATAATAGATACATATCAACCAGAAGCAGTTAAAGAAAAGTGTATCAAGAAAAGTGTGTAAGTAACAAAAATATCATTTGATATTTTGAAACCACAAATATTTTCTATGGTGGCTGATATGTCTCTTTGATTCTTCCCTTTAGCATATTTAGATAAAACTTTTTGATCAATATTATAAATATTTTTTCTTAGGCATAACTTATGGTTTAAATGAACCATCTTGATTATGTGGATGTTGACTGTCATTTCACCCATACTAGTATTAATACTTTTAGTTATATATCCATTTCTTCTAATTGTTTTACAATCTCAGTTTTTTGAAAGACTTTTCTTAAAAGAAAATTAACAAATTATATGTTAGGTTTTAGTAAGATAGAAAAATTGGTTTTTAAGGCAATACAATCTTTAGATAATTATTGATAATTTTTACATTTATTTTTTAAGTGATTGCCATAGTTAGGTTGCGGGCGATGTCTGCCGTATGATATAATTATTATGTGTATAATTAAGGTAAGGGATTTTATGAAAAAATATATTGTAACTGTTATAATTATTTTTTGTGTTTTATTTATAAATATAAGTGGAGTTAACGGGGCTATAGTATCAGAACCAGGTTGGACTTCTTCGGCCTCTTGTGATTATGGAATTATATGTAATTATGAATTCTGTGGAAAACGTGGTTCTACTTCTGATCCCGGATATATTTCTCCAGAATGTTCTGATAGTGAGCAACACACTATTTTGCTTTCTGTTGCATATACTTGCGATTCTACTGATATTTCAGCTTCAAATTGTGATTCTTTTGTTTCCTGGGCAAAAGTAACTAGAAATTATCAATTAGGAAGTGATGTTAAGTTTGGAAATTATGATGATATATTTAAAGATGCGGATTATTGGAAAGATAGATTTAGTCATGGTTTTTCTTGTCCTTCTATGTATGTATCTTTAAAAGAGCCGAGTGCAAACATATTTGAGACGGAGATTAATAACACATATTATTTTAGCTATAGTGATACTAGTGGAAAATTTATTCATCCTGTCACTCAAGAAAATCAACAATATACTCCCGAAGCCTGTATAGATAAAGGTACAAGTTTTTCTGATATAGATAATAAAATGGGCAAAATAGTTGAAGACAACATAACAGATACGGATGACCCCAATGCATCGATATTCTCTGGTGTTGATTGTAGTAAAGAAGAAAATAAAGATACTATTATTTGTTCAATATATGCTTGGGGAATGGATTTGACAGGTGGTCCAAAATATAGCAGTGATGCGGTAGATCCATGTGCTTTGATAGATGGAGATATACAAGAATTATTACATAAAATATTTTTTGGTATAAGTGTTGGTGGAATAATTATATTAGTGGTTATGACAGCAATAAGTTTAGCAAAAGTTATTACAGCTAGCGAGGATGAGGCATTAAAGAATTTCTTTAAGGGTTTATGGAAGAGATTAATTTGTTTAATAATTTTGTTATTATTACCTATGATAGTTACATTTATTATACAACTTGTAAATAATGTCGCACCTAGTTTAGGTATTAAGAGTGATAATCCTTTGTGTAATGTTACTGAATAAATGATTAAATTGTTTATTGTTTTATATAATTATGATATAATATTTATAATAAGGAGAAGGGAAACACTATGAAGAAATTAATCACATTTTTCTTTGTTACAATAGTTGCTTTATTTCTTTATATAGATAATGCACACGCTTTCATTAATAATAGTGATAATAGTGGGGGCAACAGCGGAACTTGTACAACTGGTGTTGTCTGCCGTTATTCTTTTTGTGGCATGCGTGATTCTTCGCAAGCAGGTCAAAATGGCAATTTAGCTCAATCTTGCCCTCAAAGTACTAATCAAGTGTTTTTGGATATAGTGTTTAGATGTTCTGACCCTAATAAAAGTGTTTCTGATTGTGATTCATTTGTGTCATGGGCTTATCATTATAAAAATACAGATGGTAAGAGTTGTAAAGAATCTGAATGGGGGAATTACGATTATATTTTTAAAAATACTGATAGTTATTTAAAGAAAACATTTAAAAGTAAAGGTTCGTTTTATTGTCCTCAAATAATGGCTTCATTACCAGATTCATTATCAGACAATAAATACAGTTATGGATATGTTAAAGATGGTAATGCTGATTACGACGCAAGTAATCCCGATTCGGCAAAAGCTTGGAAGGATATGCCAACAGGTAGGAAGATTCGTGGAGGAGTTCTTACTTGTATTGACGATAGTACAGATCTTAATCAAGTAAGAACAGAAACTGAACAAAGTTGTTCTGGTGCAGTGGTTGAATCTGTAGAAGAGTCAATTGAGAATAACAAAGAAATTTTAGGACTCGATGAAGAGGAAGATGATCATTCTGGTGTTGATTGTAGTAAAGAAGAAAATAAAGATACTATTATTTGTTCAATATATGCTTGGGGAATGGATTTGACAGGTGGTCCAAAATATAGCAGTGATGCGGTAGATCCATGTGCTTTGATAGATGGAGATATACAAGAATTATTACATAAAATATTTTTTGGTATAAGTGTTGGTGGAATAATTATATTAGTGGTTATGACAGCAATAAGTTTAGCAAAAGTTATTACAGCTAGCGAGGATGAGGCATTAAGGAATTTCTTTAAGGGTTTATGGAAGAGATTA
>CALVII010000006.1 GCA_944329465.1 uncultured Bacilli bacterium
CTTGCATGGTGTGATATTTTTTTATTTGTATAAATCTACCATAATCATGAAGTAAACCTATGATTTTAGCTATTTCGGTATCCTCTTTAGAAAAGTTTAATCTTTTGGCATATTCTTCATTTAGTTTCATCACTCTAAGTGAATGATTATATTTTGCTTTTATATCACTATTTTTTATATCAAAATTTTCTACATACTCTTTAAATTGCTCTATCATTTTAACCTCCAAAAAAACTTATAAATTTAAGGACGTTTTGAACGTGGTACCACCTTAATTTATAAGTTTTACTTATCTCGATCAGTTTAACGCACTTCTACGTAATTTCCTACTATTTTCAGAAAATCAGCTTGGTCAAGCTACCTTCAATATTTTCTATTATTAGTTTACATCTACCACTAACTTTCTTTAAATAGATAAATATTTACTCCTCTTGGTCATGGCTTTGTTTTTAATTATACACATTTTTTTATTATATTACAAGATTTTTGTGCCACAAAGGAAACAAGTTGTCGCGGTTGGTGATAATTTAGTACCGCAGTTTGGACAAACTTTGGGTCTACTATTATCGACAACTATTGGTTTTTCCTGTTTTACTTCTTGTTTTTTAGCTTCAATAACAGTTTCTTGTCTTTCGTCTGGTTCTAATGATTTATTGGAAAAAACGTTATCGTTAGTCATATTATAAGGATTGTTATTTTCAGCTACTTGATTTTGTATTTGATCATAAGGTTCTGGGTTAATAATTACATTTGAATTATCATTTACATTATTTTGAAAAGGTGCTTCTAAAACAGTTTGAGGTTTATTCTGATCAGTTTCAAATAAAACGTTTTGATTATTTATGAACTCTTCAGTATTGTCATACATATGAAGCATAAATTTTGGGTTAGAAAAAACTAATTCTGGGAATTTATACATTGGAATTAAGATAAACCAGATAGATTTTCTAGGATCTAACTTATATGCTTTTAAAAGTTCTTTAATTATTATATTATAATAGTATAAATTAGCAAACGGTATTAAGGTTTTATAAAAAACACTTCTTTTTAAGTCTAACAGATCTGTTAATACTAAGCGATTATAAAACGGAATATAGGCCTTCCAAGATGGTAATTTGGCTTCTTTAAATAATTTGGCGAGACATATTTTTACGGTTAGATAAACGATAAAAAACACAGCCAAAAGAATTAAAAAATATTTTCCTGTACCTTCGAACATTTTTTACAGCCTCCTTTTTATCATTATAACACATTACTTTCTTTAAAAGAAAGGGTCCTTTAAAAAATAATTATTTTCTTTTTCATATTTTAAAGTCGTGGATTGGCCATGTCCAGGATATATTTTAATGTCACCTGGGTATGATTTTATTTTCTTTAAACTTTCAAACATTTCCTTTTGATTTCCACTAGGTAAATCAGTTCTTCCCACAATTCCCTTAAACAGAAAATCACCTGTAAACATTATTTTTTCCTTTTTAAAATAATAGGTTATACTATCACTAGTATGGCCTTTGGTATATATAACCATAAAGGAAAAGGGTCCAATATTATAAGTGGTTTCCTTAGGGTTTTTAAGAATTAATTTATCCTCAAAATTAGAAAGTGCACCAACATGATCGGGGTGATAATGAGTAATTAAAACTTTAACGATTTCTTTATTTTTTATATAAGGAGCTATTTTGTCATATTCGTCTCCTGGGTCAATGACTATTAGCTTTTTATTTTGCTCTAAAATATAACAATTGGCTTCTAGATAACCAACTTTTATAATAGATATTTTCATTTGATATTTCTAAAAGTATTGAAGATACGTTTTAAATTACTACTATCTTTATTTATTTGTTTATTTTCTTGTTTTGGGGATTCTATTTTTCCAGCATTTGGATGAAGTTTAGCTCTAAGTTCAGTAGGATCTTGATTAAACCCTCTTTTATATGTTCCTTTTAAAATTGAATTTTTATTATTTTCGTTTATTATCATATTAATTTCCTTTCTAGCAATGGCCTTCTTTAATATAATTTATAATTGGTCCATATGATTTACGATAACCTTTAATTAATCCATATTTATTAATTGCTTCTAAGTGTTTTTTGGTTGGGTAACCTTTATGGTTTTTAAAACCATATTCTGGGTACTTTTTATCTATTTCGTATAACATTTTATCTCTAGTTACTTTAGCTACAACACTAGCAGCAGCTATCGTAATACTTTGGGAATCGCCCTTTATTATTGGTTTTACAGGAATATCAATATTTATAGGCATGGCATCTGACAAAACATATTCTAGGTTTATTTGTTTTTGAACTTTCTTAATAGCTATAGTCATAGCTTTGCGACTAGCTTCATAAATGTTTATTTTATCTATTTCTTCCGGTCCAACTATACCTACCGCATATATGGTATTTTTGGTGATGTAGTCATAAAATTGATTTCTCTTTTTTTCACTGAGTTTTTTAGAATCAGTTAAACCTTCTAGTTCAAAATTTTTAGGTAAAACGACACAAGCGGCAACTACGGGACCATAAAGTGGGCCTCTTCCTGCTTCATCAGTACCACCAATGGTGTTTATTCCTTCATTATATAACTCTTTTTCATATTGCCACAAATCCATATTTTAACCTGCTTTCAATAGTATTTTCCCTTTTTAAATAGATTTTTTTTAGTTAGTTTTTTGACCATGTGTTTTTGAAGTTTTTGGGCCATTCCTGTTTGAATATTATTTTCTTTAGATAACTGATCAACTAATATTGATTTAAGTCCATATTTATTTGCTCCTACAATATCTGAAAGTATTTGATCACCAATAGCTACAGTATTTTCTTTAGACGAGTTTAACATTTCTAAAGCTTTATCATAGACTTTATTTTCTGGTTTACCCGCATCCCATAGTGCTTTAACATTTAACTGTTTTGCGACCGGTTCAACTCTTTCTTTATGATTGTTCGAAATAAGTAATATTTTAAAGTTCTGTTTTAAGTCTTGAAACAAATTGATTGTTTCTTTGGGAACTTTTAAGTCGTCTACTTTAGTTATCGTATTATCAATATCGAATAGTAAAGTATCGATATTGTTTTTTCTTAATTTGTTATAGTCTATTTGATAAATACTTGGCAGGTAACTATTCGGTATTATTAAATTAGTTTCCTTTTTAAACCCAAGCATCACTTTAACAAATGTTTTTAACATCAATATGTGTTTTTTAGCCATAAAATTTAAAAATAATCACCGAAGTGACTATTTTTTTCCTTTTTCTAATTTAGTGATTACGTTTTTAGAAACTTCGATTACTTTCTTTTTGATAGCGTTTGCGGATTTCTCAATTACAGGAGTTCCTTTTTCAATTGCATAGTCAACTAGTTCTTCAGCGGCATCTTGGAGTTGTTTAGCTCTTTTTTTAGCTTCGGCTAAAACTGTTTCCTTATCTAATTCGGCTAATCCTTCTTTTAATTCAGCTATTTTATTTTCAACTGTTTCTTTTACATCATCCATATCCATGTTTTTCACTTTATTTATTAAATCGTCAAACATTTTCTTTAAATCTTCTCTTGTTTCAGAACCTTTTTTAGGGGCAAACAAAAGACCTAAAGCAGCTCCTATTCCGGCTCCTAAAACAAATTTTCCGACTCCATTATTTTTCTTCGTCATTTTCTTTTTCCTTCTTTCTATTAAAAATTTTACCAATGGCACTAGATAAATAACCGATGATAGTGTCACTAAAACCGACTACGGCATCAGTGGTGTTATCAATGATAGAAAATAGTCCATTTAGTTTTTCTGACTTTTGACTGACATCATCAACGAGTTTATCTACTTTATCTAATGTTTTAATGGCATTGATAACTAAAATGATAAGTGTGATTACTAAGACAATTAATAATATGTAAAACATTATAGATAATACATCAGCAAAACTAATTATCATTATTTATTCCCCTTTTCATACATAGAATCTATTAAACTAAATAGTTCTTGATCACTAATTTTTCTCGGTTCTTTTTTTGGCTTTTCTTCAGTTACTGGTTTTTCCATTTCCTCTTCCAATAAATCAGTTAAGTCATCTTCTTTTATTGAACCATGTCTAGGCTTTTCGTTGATAGTACTAGAGTTAAAACTAAAATCTTCTTCTTTAACTTTACTTATAGGTTCTTCTTTAATGTCTGTTTTATCAATAACATCATCTTTTTCTTCTTTATCTTCAAATAAAACTCTATTTTTGCCAAACAAGGTTGTTTCGATATCGGATTCTAAACCACCATAAGCTTTGTTTCTAATGGCATCTACGTTAGCTTCTTTGGAACTATAGTATGAAGAACGTCCCTCATGTTTGGAGTTTATCTCTTCCCTCGTGTAACCTTTATCTAATATACCATAAACCGGCGATATGATTGGAGAAGGTCTGAATACTCTTTTTTCTTCTTTTGGTGGATTATAGACTTCTTTTCGGTGACCTGTTTTCTTTCTTTCTTCTTTAGGTTCAGGCTTAACATCAATTGTATCAAAGTCATTATCGTCAAAAAATGGAAATTTATATTCATTTTTGGTTGGTTTTTCCATTTCTGTTCTTTCTGGTTCAGGAGTTATCTCTGACTCACCTGAATACATTTCTGAACGCGATTTTTTTGGTGAGGGAATTTCCACCTGAATAACTTCTTTTTGAATAGGTTCTTTTTTTTCTTCTTTCTCTTCCACTTCTACTTCTTCGGTAAATAAATTTTTAAACTTATCAATTAATCCCATATAAATTACACCTCTACTTTTCTTCATAACGTAAGAAGCTATCATTGTTATTACTTTTTGAACTAAATACGTTATATTTTTCTTCTTTGTTTTTTAGAAAGTCATCTTCTAATGATAATTTTACTATGTTACTGTTGTATTTTATTGTCGATAAAATGTACGAACAATTTAAAACAGTATCATTTATATCTTCTTTTGGTACTAGAGCTTCAATGCGTGCATAATTATAGACAAATTCAATTAAATAAAGATCATCTTTTTTAGTAATTTCTAAATAACCTTTTTTTCCATGATTATTTATTTTTCTAGAATAATACTTACTATTGTCTACTTTGTAATTTACTGATTTTTTATAATAGTAACTGATTTCGTCTAGGTATAAATAATAATATACACCATTTGAATAAAGTTTATCATTAGAACCACTACTATCAATATAAGTTACTCCTCTTGGAACATAATACTTATATCCTCTACCCACACGGTTATACAAAGTGTTTTCTTTGGATAATATAACATCTACAATATTATCAATACTAGTTGTATCAATCCTAACAATGGTACATCCTGTTAAGATTAATGTGGCTAGTCCTAAAAGAATTATTTTCTTCATATACACACCTGCTTACTTTAAATTATATCAAATTTTGTTTTATTTTCCTAATAAAGCATTTACTTTACATGTAAAATTATGTCTATTTCTCTACTTCCGCCATATAAATGGGAAAACCTTTAAGAACAAAACGTCTTTCATATTCAGTCTCGACATTATCTATATTGTCTTCATGAAGGTTTAAAGAAATTTTCACTATCTTATAATTATAATCTGTGAATGATTTTAAAGAGTATTCAAATAATTTGCGGTTATCGGTTTTTTGAATAATATGGGGCGTTTTTTTAAAAATGTTATCATAACGTTTTAAAAACTTAGTACTAGTTAATCTTCTATCTTCATGTCTATTTTTAGGCCATGGGTCAGAAAAATTTAAGTAAATTAGATCTATTTCTTTATCAAATATATTTTCTATTTCCGTCGCATCAAATCTAATTAATTTTAAATTAGGTAAAGAAATATCCTCTAATTTTTGAGTAGCTCTTAAGATAACACTATCAAATTTTTCAATACCAATAAAATTGATATTTGGGTATTTCTGAGCCATATTTATAATAAAATCACCTTTCCCCATACCTATTTCTAAGTGGATTTTATTTTTATTTTGAAAGATTGATAAAAATTTACCTTTATATTTTTCAGGATTTTGAATTATATATGGGGATTTATTTATTGTTTCTTTCGCACCTTTGATGTTTTTTAATCTCATATTAACGATGTCCTTCCTAATAATTGATTTAAGCTTTTTATATATTAAGATTATAACATATTTTGGTACCAAAAATAAACAAAAGCATATAATTAATTAGAATACGAAAGGGGTAATAAGTGTGAAAAAAGATCGTGATTGTGCAGGAATGGCATATCCTGTTTATCCTCAGATGGTACCTAATTTTGGAATGATGCCTGGTCAAATGATTCCTATGCCTAATATGGGAATGAATAATGTTCCTTTGACGAGTGTTCAAAGTACGATTAATAGTAGTGATTTAAGTGCTTTATCTAATCAGATTAGTAATTTAGAACAAAGAGTGACAAGACTTGAAAATGCAGTAAATAATGCAAATTATAATAATTACAATACGTCTAATTATCAAATGATGTGAAAAAACCCGAGATTAATCTCGGGTCTTTTATTTTCGAACATTAGATGGATTATTATAATATGATTCCATATCTATACGACTATAATTGGAAGCGTGCAGGTCTTCATAAGTTCTCTGAGTAATTAACCCGCCTTTGTCAGGGGAAGAGAATTCTACACAATAATATCCATCATTATACTGACCAATTATCATAACAATGTGTCCTTTTTCACCTTGATGGTGAATTAAAAAATCCCCTGGTTTACCATTTTCAATTTGTGTTAGTATTCCTGTTTGACTAGCCCAAGTAATTTGAGATCCAGTATAAGCGGTTACATCTTGTCCATTTAATTGATGGGGGGTATTATAACCACCATTATATAAAGCCCACATGGCGAAACTACTACAGTCTAGATAGAAATCTTCATTTACAATACCTTCTTGATTAGCTAGACCATCAGCACCGACCTGTCTATAATCCATACTATATCTAAGTCTTTTACCAGTTGATTCTGAATAACCATATACTAATGATAAAGCTGCAGCAACTACACCTTCTCTACTACCATATCCGGCTATTTCAACATTCTGTTTAATGAATAAGTTGAAATTATCTACAGATTCAAATTCACTTGTTTTAAGATCTTCGCTCGGTGTATTAACAGAAACCGTAGCTGAAGAAGAAATATTATAAATATCATTTAAATCTTCTTCACTAAGATTGATATAATCTGGTGGTGTAAATTTAAAGATATTTTGGGCTCTTTTAGCTAATGATTCAAATGGCGAATTAAACTGTGCCTCATAATCGTTTGAATTTGAATTTGGCACTACTCTATTTCCTTTTTGTGCATTGTGAGGTTGAATACCATCTAAATTTAAATTTAATCTATTAAGGTTAAAATTAAAACTCATATGTTTTTCCTCCGTTTCTTGGAATAATAAATTATTTTCATTTTAGAATTACTTATACTATCATATCATTTATAATTGGCCATTGCATAGGTTCCTAAACCTGATGTGTTTGTAATCTATTACATTTATAGGGTTTCTATTTGTTCTTCTTGTTTTTCTTCAGGAATTGTCATGTTTTTTAATTTTTTTATTTCTTTAATCATTGTTCTCATTTTTTCATTTAACGTTTGGAATTCTGCGTCATTATTTCCTTCAAAATGTATTTTTTCTATTTGTTCGTGATTAAACAACAATGTTTTTTTTGAATCTATTACCCCTTCTGGGTATAGACATGCACTATAATCAAACATTTGATGTTTTTCGTTTTCTACTGGGCAGTATCCTATTATCATGATTTTTTTTGTAGCTCCCTTTAAGTTTACTACAGTTCCAATTGGTAAATATTTTTCTTTCATTTTGTTTTCTCCTTTTCCTTAATTTTAATTGTATTAAAGTCACCATAGCTTAAGATTTCTAATTCACTCGACTGTGACTCTATTTGTTGAATTATTAAACTTATATATTTTTCCTGATTATAAGATGTTTCAAGGGCTTTACGTATATCCGATGAATCAATGTCATATTTATCATATCTGATTCCTAATACAATTGCATCATTATGTGCATATAGTTGTGCTGAATCAGGTCCGAAAGCTATAAGATATCTCTCACCATTTTCTAATACATCTTCAAAAATGAGTTTTTTATATGTTTCTTCTATAAAAAATTTCATTTCTTGATCTAAAACATTAGTACTATTTATTTTGGATTTTAAAAATTCTCTTTCGTCTTTTGTTAATCTTTCTATGTGTATATTATTTCTTAAATATAAATATTTCAAATAAGGACTTGAAAAATATTGATAAATATCCATATTTTCTTCTTTAACAGGAGTAAAATGTAACTTACTTTCACAAATTTGTTTATCAAATTCATCTAAATTATATTTTTCAATTAAATAAGCAATAAAACAAGTGTAATATAAAAAGTAAATGTCAAAATTTTGATCTTTATCTGCTATATTTATATTTTCATAAATTATTTCTTTTGATATACTATTAAATCTTTCTAAATCCATTTTTTACCTCCTAATTAAAGTTATAATTATCAAAAACAAAAGTATAATATGCTTTTTCACCCATTAGTGCTTCAAACGGTATACTACATTTTTCTCCCCAAGAACTAACTATAATTGCATCATCTGTAATATCTGTTATTTTTACCCAATGATTACCAACAAAATATTGTTCATTGACTTCTAATCTAGTAATTGGAACATTACATATACCCATACTTAGGATATCACCATTGGCAACTTTATTTGATAATTCTGTTCGAAGCTCATCAATGCTTAAACCTGCTGAATCATCCAATGTGGAAGTATTAAGCGACACATTTGAAGTTTTGGAACTCAGAAATTCTGACAACTCATGATAACCTCCTCCATTTTGAGCTATTGAGTGCCTTCCATTATCTAACTCTCTAATGGCATCATTATTGATAACTGTATTACCATTTATATCTGTTTCGAGCAAAGAAACTTCATTTCCCCAAAAAAGTTTTGGTCTATTTGTATTTCCCCAACAATATAAATCTAACATTAATCTAGTATCATTGATTGATAAATTACCACTTTCATTTTTTATGTATAAAGGATATCCAAAAATTTCTTCAAATTCATTTGGATAATCTTTAAAAAAATCTACTATCGAACCTGTTCCTCTTGCATATACACAAGCACCAATTTCATCCACCATATCTAAACATTTAACAGCATCTTCAAAACTAAAATGATATTCGGTCATCAAAACATTTAAACTATTTTCATAAGCCCTAGGGTTAGTTGTTTGTAAATTTCTAAAAACGCCTTGATCGATACCATACTTATTATTTGTGCCTCTTATATTCTCAAAAAAAGTTGTAGTTGGTTGCATATTAATATTTATTCTGTTAGCTCTGTGTACTTCTACAGCTTCACCTAAAGCTGAAAAGCCAAGTCCTGTAATTCCACCTATGGCCATAGCTCCATATCCACCTGCTGCTTCAAAATTTTCTTCAAAACTTTGACCGTTATATATTGTTTGTATTCCACTTCTGGCAACAGGGTCAATTGCTCCTGATAAAGTATCAAATCCTACGGCTAAACCACCTGTTCCCGATAATTTAGCACCGACTCCCCACTGCACTCCTTCCCAAGTGGCGGTTCCTAGTCCAGCTAGCAAAGCCTCGCCTGAATCTGCACCTTCTTGAAGGGCAGTTTCTCTTCCTTGTCCTAATCCCGATAAGGCTGCATAATAGGTTGGTGAGCCTCCTAATGAAGAAAAGGCAATAATACCTGATACATATCCAACATTGTTAGCTAACATATACCCTTCTCCTCCATACTTCATTATATCTGAGGCATTGTCATTCATTTCTTGAAATATGCCATTTTCACACTGTTCAGCATAAAAGTTATTTACATATTCTTCTGATACGAAGGCATCTGAAGCTTCCCACATTTCTTCTGTAGAATTATCACCTGTCACTTGGTCATATATCCATGTGAATGGGGTTGCTATAACTGTAGCTGCCGTTACTGCTCCATCTACTACTCCTTCACCAGCTACTCCTACTCCGTTAGTAAATCCTACTATTCCCATTCCTATATTCGCCATGGCTTCGGTGGATGAGGATGATGTATTTGGCTTTTCTAGTGTTTGGGATTGATATCCATTTAGTGTGTTCGCATTTTCTTTTGAGGTTGTTGTATTTCCATAAGAGGATGAATTACTTATGTCTGTTATATTTTCTGTGTCTATATTTTCATATTCTGTTTCATAATTGCTTGGGGTTTGTGAATAGTTTTCTTTTTGGTGTTCGTAATCTATAATATTTACATTTGTTACACTATTAGGTTTTATATTTAAGTTTCTAGAGATATTTGTATTTATTGAAAATGCCATAGATTACTCCCCTTTCATTTATAAAGTTGCAATTTTAAAAATCAATGTTCTGTATTAACAAAGTCTATCACATTATTATTAGCTTTTGATGTGGATGTTTCTACTGAAATATTAGAATTAACATTTGCATTTATACTATTTTCAGTAGCTTTACTTTCGCTTGGCATATTATCGTTTGAATTATTTTTAGTAAATGAGATACTCTCTTTAGTTGTATCTGTTTTATTTGAATTTAAATTGATATTAGAATTGTTTTCTTTAAATTCATTAGTTTTATTTTGGTAATTTACTTTATTAGTTATATTAGTAAAATTATTTCCCTCTTCTTTAAAGTTTACAGAAGTAGGATTAGAAGAAGATATATTAGAACTATTTATAAAGTTACTTTCACTTTCTTCATAGTTATTTTTAGAAGTGTTAACGGAATGAATTTGCGAAGTGTTTTGAAAGTTAGAATTTTCTTCTTCATATATTAATGGAGAAGAATTAGAAGAGGTTAGGTTTACTTGATTGATAAAATTACTTTCACTTTCTTCATATTTTGTTTTTTGATTTCTAGCCATTAAATTTTCTTTATTTTTAGCATTTTCTACATAATCTGATGTTTTTAATGTTGCACTTTGAATGCTTGAAGTATATTCTAAAGGAGTTAAGGAAAATTCTTCAATATTTTGGACTGTAGCAATTTTATTATAAGCCGATTCGATTGCATTAACATTTCCAGATACATCACTAGTTATTTTTTTTACTTGTTCATATATGTCATTTAGTTTGTATTTCATGTTTCTAAGCTGATAGCTATATCTATAAGTACTAGGTATATTTAAATAATTAAATTTACTTTTAGCATTATATATATATGAAGCGGCTGTTTGACAGTTAGATTTTAGTGATTTAGCTTGTGATCCATTATACGAAAAAACTCCATTTGATGAGGAATTACAGTTTCTAGCAACCGATATTAAACTATTTGTAAAATTTAAAATAGCGTCGTTTGTTTTACCTATTTTCTGGCTGTAAGTATCGATTTTTTCTTTGTCTTCTTTTAATTTTTGTAAAAACGGTTCGGTATTATGATCTATCCAAAATTTATTTACTTTATTAAGTTTAGTGAATACTTGGTTATAAAGAGAAGAAAAATTTTTTTTATTATTACTTAAATCAGTATTATATTCATTTAATGTTTTTAAATCAATACTAAAATTAGTCATTATTTGCCTCCATCATTTTTCTTTTAACTTCTTGAATATAAATGTTTTGTAAATTATTATACTGAGTCCTTAGTTCGTCTAAAGCATTTTTGATTTCTCTTTTTTTATAAGGATTATTACTCACATTAATAGCGTTATAGGAATTAGATTCGGCACTTTCTAGATTTTGAATGGCATTATATAAATCATTTTTTATATTAGTCAAATTATTTAAAAGTCTTTGATACATTACTTTTTCGGTCATAATTATTTTCCTTTCTATACTCACTTTTAAATAATGGCTACACGTAGCCATTATTTAAAAATAGTATAAAACTATTTTTAATTATCCATTCCATTTCATGTCGCCTAATTGTCCTTCAATATCAGCTTGTATATTAGAAGAGTTAAATTGATTACTAACTTCTTCTTCAGATTGACTATAAGCTGTTTGAGTTAATTGCTCTAAGGCACTATAAATATCATTGGCTGCCGTAACAACACTTCCTAATGATTGTCCAATTTGTTCAATGTATGTATTGATTGATTGAGCTTGCATTTGACCTAAGAAGGCTCTCGAACTATCGATATCAGAGTACATATTTTGCATGCTTGTTTTAATATTAGTTAAATAATCACTAATTGAAGTTCTGATCGCACTTAGTGCACCTTCTTTAACACCACGTTCAGTAGCGTTTGATAGTGTTACTTGATTATATTTGATGATCTCTTCATTGACAGTAACTTTTACATTATCTAAGCTAACTATTTGGGTATTTGTAACAACAGCATTAGATAACATATTTTTCATTTGAAATTCATGCCATTGATGTCCTAGATTTTCTAGATTAGAATTTAGGTCATTTACAATTTGAGCTGATTGTGTATACATTTCACATATACGTTTAGCAAGTGTAGCTTCATATGACTGTTCGTCTTCACCGACCCAGTACTGTTGCATAGTTTGTGATACAGCTGGCCAACCATCTGAAATAGTGGTTCCAAGACGATTATAAGTGTCAGCTATACTATTCATTAAAGAGTTTATTTGTTCTGGAGTATATCCTTTCATAATATTCCTTCCCTTCTAATTTTTTGTAACAATACGAACTGTATTACTGATTTCTTCTTCTTCCATTTCATAAGCGGTTATAACTTTTTTTAAAGTATCTGTATATGAGTATAATGTTTTTAAGATGCTGGATTGTCCTTCGCATATATTTGAAAGATTATTGACAACTTTACTTAATCCATTATTTTTAAATATACTAGATAAACTTAAAGCAATATTTTCAAAGGATGAGACTGTAAGTTTTATATCGTCAATATCACTTTCTACATTCTTAGTTAATTTACTAACTTCCTCAGTATTAATAGCTTCCATTGTTACACCTCCATAAAATTTTAATTTCATTTAAAGGGGGAAATCAAGAAAAACCCATACTTTCTAGAAAAATATTAATTCTTTACCATTTTTGATATCGGTATTTTCTACGATGGTATTTAAATCATAAAACTTTCCATTTTCACTATTCATAATAGCATAACCTCCGTTAAAATTCAATTGATTTTCTGTTAATAGGTTGGTTGCTTTACATATTAAGTTAGCTATTTTACCTATTTCGAGGTCGGTTGGGATATAGATATCATATTTTTTATCCAATTTAACGACATATACATTTACTAAAATTTTATTTTTCATCTTTATCAAGCTCCATTAATTTTATTAAAACACCTTGGCCATTTTTTATCTTCCAGCCAAAATTATTATTTATTTTTTCCATATAGATTTTACTTCCACCGGTTAATCTAATGGCTGATTGATCGACTACACCACTACCAACCCATAATCCTTGATCTGGTCTAACATTACTAGAATACCAAGATTCTAAAGATAATTTTCTTAAATTATAAGCGGAATCAATTATTAGAGTTGTAGCATTTTCTAAGGAAATAATTTTTTCCATTATTTTATTTAAAGCAGTTTTATTTGCGGCAGTAGAAAGTTTATCTGTACCGACAATCATAAACATTAAATTATTTTCTAAATTGTTTTCAATGTTTTTAGATATATAATTTAATATGCCATTCGCGTTGATTTCAAAATTTTTATCACAATATCCTGTTACAATATCGATAGAATCAGAAACTAATTTATTTAAATCTATAAGAACTATCTTAGTGTTTTTTATTTCACTAATCATTTTAGTAATACTTTTGATTATATTTAACATGTTTTCTAATTCATTTGAAGAAAATATATTGATTTTACTATTTTTTAAATCGATGCATGATATATTTAATGACTGTCTTTCGATACCAACTGGGACACATTCTAAACCTTTTAAATTACTTAAAAGGCTATTAAATGAAACTTTATCCGGTAAAACTGGTATAGCTGGGGCAGATGTTTGACACATTTCCTTAATTTGACTAGCTTTCTCTTTTAAGAAGGTTACTAAATCATCACCATCATATATTTTAGATGTTTGAAATTCATATATTCCTTCATTTTTAAACATACCTCTTCCTTTTAAATCAGCTGGATATAAGTTGCCTATTTTACCAAATAATTCCATATAATCACTTCTACCAGTTAATTCAAGAGCAAATGTATTATTTAAGTTTCGCATAATTCTAGTTGGAAATCCATGTGATGAACCACTAGTTATAATCATTATTATACCGTATCTTTTTCCTTCTCTTGAGTATCTAACTATATCATCTTCGAATCTTCCATACATTTCATTAAATGATTCATAGTTATTTATAATAAAGACTATGAGTGGTACTACTTTGCCACTGTTTTTACAGTAATTGAAATAATCTCCGTTATAGTCAGCAAATAGTCTTTTTCTTTCAATTATTAAATCATTTAAAACGGCGAATGATTTACTTATTTTTTCGGTATCTGTTGAAAGTATAACATCACCAACTTGTGGAAAACCGTAAAACATTCTTAGAGTTTCTGAGCCAAAATCCATAATATATAAATTGATGTTTTCTGGTTTATATTTAGTACATAATGAATAGATAAAACTATTTAAAAACATCTCTCTGTCTTCTGAATTTCTACCAAAGATGATTGTATTTGATTCACTATTTAAAGGAATGGTTAAAATGTTTTGTCTTTGATTTTCTGGATCGTCATATTCACCAACTACAGCTGATATTCCTTGATTAAAGTTAAAATGATATTTATTTATTAGGTTATCAACATATATATTTTCGGGTATTTTTTCTAACCATAAGTTTTCAGAATGAACATGGGTTTTTTCGGCCATTTGACAGATATATTTTAATACATTTGACAGTTGGTCACCATTATCTTTAGTTAGATTATTTTGTTTATCTTCGCTAACTTCTTTGATGGTTTGCCCTAGATTATCGACAATTATAATAGATTCATTTTCATTTTGAATATCAAAATCTGATGGTCTATAGGAAGCCCCTGCATAACCAGACTGTCCTAAGACAAATAGTTCGTCATACCCTACTTGTAGATAAAATCTTCCGGCATTTTGAATTTCAGCAGCTTCTGGTCTTTTAAGCATTTCATTACTATCAGAACGATCTTGAACTTTTAAACAAACTCTAAATTTAGAGTTTGACCATATTTGATCATTAACAACGCCTGAAGGTTTTTGAGTAGCCAAAATTAAATGAACACCAAGTGATCTACCAATACGAGCCGCACTAATTAAATCGTCCATAAATTCTGGTTGTTGGCTTTTAAGTTCAGCAAATTCGTCACTTATGATAAATAGATGTGGAACTGGTTTATCTAATTTTCCTTCTCGATAAAATCTTTGATATTTATATATATCTATAGTACTCTCACCTAGTTTATCCCTAGCTGCATTAAATATTTCTTGTCTTCTTCTAAGTTCACTATTTATACTGACTAAAGTTCTATTTAACTCTGATTTATCTAAGTTAGTTATAACACCTGATAGATGAGGTAGTTTTAAACCTAATCCTTTATTGTCAAAAGCTCCAGCTAAACCTCCTCCTTTATAATCGATTAAAATAAAGGCAACTTCTTCTGGGCTATAGTTTAAGGCCATAGATAATATATAAGTAATGATAAATTCACTTTTACCACTACCAGTCATTCCGGCAATTAAACCATGAGGTCCATGGTATTTTTCGTGTAAATCTAGATATATTTTACTATCGTCTGCTCCAATACCAACAAGAGCTCTAAGGGACTGAGTTGGATCATTTTTTCGCCATCTAGTTAAAGTGTTTAACTGTTCGACTCTTTTTAAATTAAACATATCTAAAAAGCTTAATGATTCAGGAATACTTTTTCCGGCACTTTCTAGTTCGACAAAAGTATTGGCCAAGATTTCACAATACTTAGAATAGTCAATATAATAGTTGATTTCATCTTTGAACTTTTTGACGCTGTATTCTTCTGAGGTGTTTTTTAAAACTTCTGAAGTGTCTTTGCCCAAATTTATAAAATCTAAACATTGACTTGGAAGTTGACTAAATTGATTTTCTAAAATGATAAAACTAAAACCTAAATTTAAATTATTATCTAAAATTAAATTATCGATATTTAACTTTCTAACTTTAGAATAATTATCAGTTATAATTAAATAAAATGGTTTATAATTAACATTACCTTCTTCAGTTTCGACAGTTTCTTTTTGTCTTTCGTCATTTATCCTTTCAATATATTCTCTTTCAATATAGTTATCTATAATTCGCATTTGATCTTCGGTAGTAGCGAAGAATCTAATGTCTCCTTCATTACTAAATGTGTGTGGAAGGTTTTTGAAAGGTTCCCACAAGCTTTGGTTTTCTTCGTCTAATAAAAATACTAATTTTAAATCATCATAACTATGAAAGGTTACTAATTGTAACAAGATGTTTCTAGTAAAATCGACGATTTTACTTCTATCACCCATGATGGCCGTAGCTAAAACATCTTTAAATGAATAGCCGATTGGAACATTATGAAGAGTGGCTGCAGCATGAACAACTTTTTCGGCTTCGGTTTTTAATTCATCTTCATTCATAGAAAATTCTTCTTCAGAAAATTGTATATCAGCATCTAATTCACTATCACCCTCACCTATTTTTACTGATAGGAAATCTTTTTGAGTATTTAATCTATCCCATAATTCAAAAGTTTTATTTTCAATTATTTTACAACACTCACCTGTAGTTAGATAGAGTTCCTTTAATATTTGAGTTTGTTCCAAACAGATATTAGCTATTTCTGATTTTTTTCTTTCAATATATTCGCGGTATTTTTTTACACGTCTTTTTTCTTTCCTTTCAGCTTTTTTCTTTTGATACCTTCTAGTTAACATTGGCCAAAGAAGCATAGCCATCAACATGACACCAGAGGTTATAAAAGTTGTCCAAGAGTTTGAGAAAGTGGTCTGTTTATTTAGTATTCTAATAATTGTATTGATTATCGATACAAAAGAGATAATTCCCATTGTAAGCATTGGTCCAATTACCAATATTAACGGTGTTTCTTCTTGTTCTACTTTTTGCGGAGGAGAAGCAATGGAAATATCAGCTGTTTTAATATATCTTCTTATTCTTGGCTTTTTAAAGAAATATTCTTCTTTTTTTATTGGAAATGGTTTGTTTTCATTATTTGCTTTCTCATAGGTATTATAAGGTATTGTTATTTCCTTTAATTTACCATTAAAGTTTGCAAGATTATTTGGAGTGTTTATAATTAGATAGTCTCCTGCAATAATGATTTTTAAACCAAGTATCATGACAATATCACTACTATGTAATACAGTTTGAGGTTTGGTCATTATGATGTCGTTTAAAAAGGTAATACCATTATTTAATACGATTAATTTGAATCCAGTATCGTCATATTGTATGATGGCATGTTTTGGACTAAGATAAGGATTATTATAAATAATATCGTTGGTATTATCACTGCCGATAGAAATTTGCATGTTTTTTTCAACAGAAAAAACTTTGAAACTATTATCGCAATCAGGTTCTGTATATACAATATAGTTATCTAGTTTATCATTGTCACTTTTTAAAACATAGTAAGAGTGTTCACTAAGAAGTGTTTGGGGTAATGCTTGACTGTTTTGCATCAAACTAAAACCAGAAGCAGCTGTCATAACCCAACCATTTGAAGAAGAATTTATGCTTATAATTTGGTTTTGATTATTATCAGCCAAGGTAAAACTTCCCTCTACATTTATAGGTAATTCTAAAATTTTTTTCTCTTTATTATTATATATTACGACTTTCATAATTTGCACCCCACTTATTATACTTTTATTTTAACTGATTTTTTGATTTAATACAAGAAAAAACAATCGAAAAACGATTGCTTGATTATTTTCTGGAAATAGTTTTATATATTTTTCTTAAGATTTCGTCGCTTTTTGCTAGTTTAGCTTCCAATTTCCTATTTAAAGTTTCTAATCTTTCATTTTCATCACGATATTTTTCATTTTGCTCTCTCACTTCAGAAAGTTCTTCAATAACAGCATCTCTTTTTTGTGTTAATTCGTTAGTTTGTTTGTCTAATTTTTCAATTTCTAATTGCAATTTTCTGATTTTATCTTCTTTGGCATCTATTTCACTTTGCATGTTTTCATATTTATCAACAAAATTAGAAACGGCCGAAGTGATATCGTCAAAATTATTATCAGGACCTTCGTCAAATTCAAAGGATTCTTCTTGGCTTTCCTCTGGCTTTAGAAGTTCTGGCTTTTCTTCATTTTGAGTTAAATCTAAATCTTCCATAACAGAAGATAAATTATCGATTTCGTCTAATAAACTTTCAGCTTCTTTTGGAGAGATTTTAACCAATTCGTCGACAAAGGTTGGTTCTGAAGTAGAATCTTCTTCGGGACTTACATCTTCAAGGTATTTTCCGTATATATTTAATTCTGTGATTTTACTCATAACATCTTCAATACTTACAGCATATTTATTCATTAAACTACGTATATTTTTGTCTTTAGAGTAATTTTCATAAAAATCTTTATCGTTAGGAATTAAAATATTGGCTCTAAACATTTGTTTTTCTTCTCTACCTTGTTCACCATCACTAAAAGCTATATCCATATTATCGATAACCGAATTAATGAATTCGTCTTTTCTTTCTACAGCCTCGTCAAATGGTAATTTACTAAATGATTTAAATATTTTTTTATTATCTTCTCTAATATCGTGAGCTAATTTTTTGATTGCTAAAAATCTTTCCTTTTCCAACATATTTCCACCTCTTTATTCTTTTATAATATTTTAGGCTCTAGAATCGTATTTTCCGTCTTTTGTCGAAACGATTATACGTTCATTGGCACTTATAAACAAAGGAACTTTAACTGTTAATCCGTTTTCTAAGGTTGCCTCTTTTGTCGCGTTTGTTGCAGTGTTTCCTTTTACGGCTGGTTCAGTATCGGTAACTTCATACTCGATTTTTTCTGGTAAATTAATACCTAAAACCTCACCTTTGTAGAAGGTTACTTCAACTTCTAGTCCTTCTTTTAAGAATTTAGCATTATCTCCTAAATTTTCTTTTGCTAAATCTATCTGTTCATATGTTTCCATATTCATGAAATTATACATATCACCATTACTATATAGATATTGCATAGGTTTCTTTTCAATAATGGCTTTTTCAAATTTTATATTAGTATTAAATGTTTGTTCAATTGTTGAACCAGTTCGCAAATTTTTAAGTTTAATGCGGACAAAGGCAGGACCTTTTCCTGGCTTAACGTGTTGAAACTCGACTATTAAATAGATGTTTCCATCAATTAAAACAGTCATTCCATTTTTAATATCATTAATATTTATCATACTTTACCTCCATGAATTATTTTTTCTCATTGTGCTCTGTATGTTTCTTACATTTAGGGCAATATTTGTTTAATTTTAATCTTTCTGGTGTGTTCCTTTTATTTTTTTCTACACGATAATTTTCACTTTTACATACGCTGCATACTAAAGTAATATTATCTCTAACTTCACCTTTTTTGGCCATGATTATCCCTCCTTTTCGCATTTCTTATAACATTATACCAAATTATGGGTAAATTTCAAAGTATTTTTTAGAAACTCTATTCGTTAAACGTTTATTTATAGAGGACTGGTGGTTTGTTTTACCATCTGGTCTTGAAATGTTTGGAGATACTATGGTGAATGTTACTTTAGGATCATCATAAGGTGCATATGAAACAAAAGTGGTACTAATGGTTTCTTGGTCGATCTTTCCATCACCATCTGTATCAACAAAACTTTGACTAGTTCCGGTTTTACCGGCTGGTTTATATACTTCGTCAATATATCCCCTACCTAAGCCATAAGTCATAACGGCTCTGAACCCTTCTTTTACTCTATCTATATATTTAGTTTCTGTTTTGACTTTATTTAATTCTTTTTTATTTTTATCATAACTAGAAGGATCATTATATAATCCTTTATATAAATAAGGTGTCATTCTAGTTCCGTTATTAGCGATTGTGTTTATATACTGTGATAATTGGATTGGGGTATAATTATCATACTGACCAATTGCAAAATCTAGTAATAATCCGGATGTGGTATTTGAACCTTTTAAACCAGTTATTTCACTAGGTAAATCAATACCTGTTTTTACACCCAATCCAAATTCAGCAAAGGTATTTCTATAGGTATTAAAAGCTTCTTTATCGATAACTAACGGTTTATTATATTGATAATTTCCCTTACCAACTTTAATGGCGGTATAATACTGATAAGTATTTGAAGACTGAGCTAAAGCGGTGATATCATTTAATCTACCTAAATATTTCCACGAACATTTTTCTGGAGTAGCGGCAATTTTAACACAGTTATCATATCTTACTTCACCAATTTTTAAAGCTCCAGTATTATAGCCTACTATATGACTAGCACCTTTAACTACAGAACCCATAACAGCTGTGGATTGAGTTATACCTGAGGTAAAATCAATGACACTATATGTTCCATCATCCTTTTGTTTTAGTTTTTTTCCAGCCATGGCTAATATTTCGCCAGTTTTAGGGTCACTTATTATAACAAAAGAACCATCGTAAAATTCGGTATTAGCTTCTTTTTTTGCATTTAAAACTTCTTCAGTCAAAATTTCTTCTAAAGCTTTTTGGAGTTCAATATCAATAGTTAAAACAATATCATTACCTCTTTTACCTTCTTCGATTAATTTATATGAACCATCATTCATGACTTCATATTTGTTTTTTTTACCTCTTAATATATCTTCATATTGATATTCTAAGTTACTGGTTCCTACTCTATCGTCTAAGCTATATCCTTTTTTTAAATAATAATCTTTAAGTTCGGCTGGAATACCACTTTTACTACTAGAGACATTACCTAAAATACTTCTAAAAGTATCACCATAAATATAGCTTCTTTCCCAATCTAATTTTGTGTTTACACCTTTCAATTCACTGATGTTTTCAGAAACTAAGGCGTATTCTTCATCAGTGACATTTTCATTTTTAATTACTTTTTCATCATATGAATAACCAGTATTCATAAGTGTATAAATATAAGCGGCTTTTTTATCTAAATCGTTATATTCGGATAAGTCTTCTATAGTGACTCTTTCTATTTTAAGTTCATATATATCGTCACTTGTAAGTTTTCTTTCTTCAAGTTTTTGCCATTCTTCGTTAGTTATTTTTTCTTTTGCTTTATCTTCGTGATTTTTAATCCAAAAAACTTTATAGTCATAATCATTTAGTTTATTAAAATCAAGTTCAATCATTGGTGCTAGTTTATAGGCTATTTTTATCTCTTCTTTAGTGGTTATACCTGATGGCTTTTTATAATATATAACTTTTGAAGGAATATTGTCGACAATTAATTTTCCATTTCTATCGTAAATTCTGCCTCTTGGAGCTGTTTCACCATAGATTACTGTTTTAGTTAAGTTTTCAAGTTTTAAACTATACTTTTCTTTACCAACTACTTGAATTAGAAAAAGACCAACCACTAATATTAATAAAGCTAAAATGACAATGACATTTAAAATATTATAACGTTTTTCAATTTCTATTTTAATATCTTTATTTTCCTTATAGTTTGTAAAATTATAAGTCTGTTTACTTTGCCTTTTGGATATTTTTAAAGATCTTTTGTTTTGAAAATCTTTAAATTTATTTTTTAAATTATATTTCATTTTTTATCACCTCCAAATACCTTTTAACATATTTTATTATAGGGGGAATTTATGCATAGATTACTAATTGAAAATTATGTCAAACAAATTAAAAAATCGGATATTTACAATTTCGCACTTATTAACAATATCGATTTGTCTGAAAAAGATATAGATATATTATACTACTATTTAAAGAAAAATTGGGAAGAATTATTGTATGGAAATAAGAATATTTTAAATGATTTGAAACAAGAGATAGATGAGAAAAAATTTTTAAAAATTAAAAGTTTATTTGAAATTTACTATAATAAATATCAAGATTTATTATAATCTCTTATATCCTCTAAAAGATTAGGATTGTATTTCTTTTCTTTAATCATCTCTATTTCTTTTTTATAAGGTGGGAATGTACGATCTTTACCACCACTTATACTCACATAAGGAGTTTCTAAGATTTTAGGAACTTCTTTTAATTTTTCATTATAAATTATTTTTATAAGGTTTTCAAAGCCAATAGTTCCAAAACCGATATTTTCATGACGGTCTTTATGGGCATCTTTTTCATTTTTACTATCATTGATATGAATGCATCCAATTTTGTTTAGACCGATAATCTTATCAAAGTTATCTAATAATCTATCAAAGTCATTTAAATCGTAACCGGCATCATTTAAATGGCAGGTATCTAGACAAACCAACAATCTTTCTTTGTTTTTTACACCATCAATAATTGTTTTGATTTCTTCAAAAGTTTTACCAAGTTCAGTACCTTTACCAGCCATAGTTTCTAAACAAATAATTGGTCCCTCTTTTTTATCTAAGATTATATTTAAAGCATTTATTATGTTTTTTAAACCTTCTTCTTTCCCTAATCCAACATGACTACCAGGGTGAAGAACAACTTTTTTAATTCCTAATATTTCAGCTCTTTTTAATTCTTGTTTTAAAAAGTTTATAGAAAAATCAAATTTATTTTCGTCTTTATTGTTGGCTAAATTTACAATATATGGAGCGTGAATTATGACATCGTTTATATCAATGTTTTTATCAAGCATTAACTTTTGACCTTCTTTAGTAGTTTTTTCGTCTATTTTGGCTCTAATAGTATTTTGAGGGGCTCCAGTATAAAACATGAAGGTGTTTGAATCATAGTTTAATGCTTCTTTGACACTACCTAATAGTCCTTCTTCTTTGTTAAATGAAACATGGCTTCCAATAATTAATTTTTCCATTAAAAATCACCTAAAAATATAATAACATATTTTTAGGTTACTCGCCTACTAAATCCCCTAAAACTTTAAAACTACCACCAATTATTTTTTGGATGACTTTTTCGGTAGTGTTTGATATGGAAAGACCTGCTTTAGAAACATTATTTTGATAACTTTTATTATTAACATCAATATAGTTTTCGATGTCAACGTTTTTTCCTTTCTTTACATCTTGTTCGAATTTTTCTATTTGTTTATTGGTTAAAGCAACCTTTTTACTATTTCTATATTCAAAGTAACCTGTACTTTGAGAAAGGTATAGGGCAAAGAAGGTTACAAAACTAATTAATATGGCATATCTAAAGGCTTTGTTTAGCTTTTTATGTTTCATTTATATACTCCCCTATGATTGGGGCGAGAAGTTCTATGGTATTTAAGACTTCGTCAATGGTATTTTCCTGAGCCCCTATTTCAATTAAAATGATATTAGGATTTAAATCTTGATTATATACACCGTTTGAAGCTTCACCACCTTTGGTTAAAACACCTCTGGTTAAAGATGGATATTTTTCTTTTATTTTATTGTTTATTTTATTAGCTACTTGTAAGTTTGTTTCATAACTGTCATAGTCTTCGCCAATTACAAAGGATATTTTAGCACACGATTTATTATTTATAATAATGGTTGACTTTTCCTTTGGCAGGGCATCTCTATGTAGGTCGATTATTAGTTTATAATCTTTATATTTATTTAAAGCATCAGTTAAAAATTTACGGCTTGCTTCATAACTTTTACTATATTTCATGTTATTTAAATTTAAATAATCAGTTATATTATCTTCCATGACATCGGCCTTGATATTTTGTAGGGCTAATTTTTCTTGGAGAATATAGGCGGCCATCATGACTCCTGGTTTTATGTTATAACCTTCTAAAGCATTACCTTGGTAAGCTTCACTTTGATGGGTGTTATAGATGTAGATGGCTGGTTTTACATCTAAATTTTCAACCTTTTCTATTTTGGGGTTAGTGACATAGGTCATGGATACATCATTAGCTTTAAAATGAAAGGTGTTTTCTAATATCGACACAGGTTTATTGACATCTAATATTTTAGAAAATAATTTAGATAATATGTCATCAGCTTTTTTTTCATAAAGCATATAATAATTAGAATCTATGAGTAAAGCTTTGATAAAATCTTCATTAGAACTTACTAGTTTTAAATTCATAATAATATTAAAAGATAATTCATAACCTAAAAACATGATAAAAGCATAAACAATTAATCTAAATTTAAATTTACGTTTTTTCTTAAGTTTTATTTTTTTCATATTTTCCCTCCATTTTTATAATTATATGAAAGGATAAAAGAATAAAATGTAGAAAAAAACAAAGTTTAATTACTTTGTTTATGGAGTGCATTATTTAAACCATCACTTATAACTAAAGCGAGCTTTGATATTACAAAATCCTCTTCTTTGGGAGTGACCATAAGATTATAACCGATAGGATTTAATATTTCATAGATTAATTCTTTGGTTTCTTCTTCGGATAAGGTACCTACCATACCAAAGATTTTTTCTTTTTCTTCTTTATTTATTTTAAATTTTTGACTTAATTTTAAATAGTTGACATTAGCGGTTAATTTAGAAGCCGGATTATTTATATTAGCAGCTTGATAAGCAAAATGATCATATAAATAGTTTATGGTATCACTGACAATTGAGGCGGCATCGACAACGGTTGGGACACCTATGGCAATAACAGGAACACCTAAAATATCTTTAGAAATTTCTTTTCTTTTATTACCTACTCCACTACCAGGGTTTATGCCGGCGTCAGTCATTTGAATGGTTTTATTTACTCTTTCAACTGACGAAGATGCGAGGGCATCAATAGTTATTACAAACCCAGGTTTTATCTCTTTAACAATGCTTTTTAATAAATCACTTGTTTCAATACCGGTTTCTCCCATTACTCCTGGCGATAAAGCACATACTCTTCTAAAACCTTTGTCTAATTCACCATATAAATATATATAATTTGTAACTAAAGTTTCCGAGACAACTAACGGTCCAAGGGCATCTGGAGTAGATTTCTCGTTGCCGAGTCCTAGTACTAAACACATATCTTCGTCTTTGATGTTTTGTTTTTTTATTAATTCTTTTAATTCTTCCGTTAATATTTTACTTAGTTTTTTTTGGTTATTAGAATCAGTTACATCTTCAAATTCAATTGTGGTATAATTTCCTTTCTTTTTATTTATCTTTTTAGCCTCTTCTTCATTTAAGGTAATATTTGTGATTTTAATATCATCTATTTGTTTAGTAGGTTTACTTTTTACAAGCTCAACAGCCAGGTCAGTTCTTAAGATACTGTTTTTTAAATCGACTTCGTGGTTCATGTTTTCACCTCTGTTTTATTGTGGACTATGAGGATAAAATTATACTTATTTTAAAAATTTATTTGTTTGAGGATATAAAACTGTTGATTTTTCATTATAATTTTGTTAAAATGGTTGTACATGTGGCTTGGAGGTGAAATTATGGCCAACTTAAAGAATGCGAAAAAAAGAATTTCTGTAAATATTAAAAAAGAAGCAAGAAATAATGAGTACTCTGCAAGTGCGAAAACCGCAGTTAAAAATACTCTAAGAGCTATTGCTAAAAAAGATAAAGCACAAGCTGAAGCTAATTTAAAAACTGCCATTAAAAGAATCGACAAGGCAGCTGGAGCTGGAGTAATCGCTAAAAATACAAGTGCTCGTAAAAAATCAAGATTAACAAAGAAAGTAAATGCGATGGAGTAATTTACTTTTTTATTATATGAAGGAGGGTCTTAATGAGAAAAATTTGGGGATTTTTTACAACTATTATATTTTGTGCCCTATTTATATTAGCTTTTACATACCGTGAGGATATTGTTAATTATGTGATGAGCTCAGCTATTCAAAATAAAGAAGTAACATTACCTAATGAAGAGAACAATTTTAATAATTTTGAGTTTAGTTTTGTTCATGAAACTAATGATTTTCACGTTAAAAATAGGCAGGATATTTTAAATGTAATTTACACTATTTTAAATCATGGTGTTACTGATTTTACTTTTTACTGTGATAAAAATTATAAAAATTGTACCGATGATTTGAGTGAAATTTCTCAAGATCAAGTTCTTCTTTCAACTATAAATAATTTTGTTTCTCCATATAATAGTTATGAAAAGGTTTATTTTAAAATTGCCTCTTATGGTGAAGTTAATATGACTATCGACAAATTATATTCTAATGAAGATATTAAAAAAATAGAAAATAAAATTGCGGAGTTCGAGACTATTAATATTAAGGATAATATGAGTGTGCGTGATAAAATTAAAGCTTTCCACGATTATTTAATTAATAATAGTGTTTATGATAAAGAAAGAGCTAAAGCTATTGAAAGTGGAAATGATACTAAGGGTTCAAATTCCCATAAGGCCACTGGTCCTTTAATTTATGGTATGGCTTTATGTAGTGGATATAGTGATGCCATGAAGATATATTTAGATAAGTTAGGTATTCCTAATTATAAAATATCTAACTCTAATCATATATGGAATTTAGTTCATCTAGGTGGCGAGTGGTTACACTTGGATTTAACTTGGGATGATCCAGTTACAACCGATGGTTCTAATATATTATTAGACAGATTTTTCCTTATTACAACTAGTGAACTACACAAGTTAGATAAAACTGGGCATGAATTTAATATGGAGTTTTATCCAGAGGCGAACAGTTAAGTTTTTCTTAACTGTTTTTATATTTCTTTTGAAAGCCTTGTGTTATTATGTTTACCTCTTCTTCTGACAAGGCTCTATCATAAATCATAGTTTCTTTTACACTTATATTAGCAAAACTTTTACGTGTGCCATCAACTACGTAAGAACCGATTAAAACACTATTTGGAGAAGTTGGAATTCCTTCTGACACTTCTTTAGTATTTTCTAGTGCACCATTTATGAACAATTTACTTTCCTTTCCATCATATGTAGCAATAAAGGTATAATAATTGTTACTTGTCATAGTTGTATCAGAAATGTTTCCATTATATAATGTGCCATTACACATATCAAATATCAAATCATTTGTTGCATTTAAATAAAGACCACCGCCTAATGGTTTGTTTACTCCCCAATTTCCAAAAAATATTTGGTGTCTATTTAATTCATTTATTTTAATATATATAACATAACTAATACTATTTTTAAAATTATAGTTGGCTAAACCAATATCGACATAATCGTCTACTCCATCTAATATTAATTCACCATTATTAAAACCACTTTGAGAAGTATTATTAAAATTATATAGTGTACCATCATTATTATTTCCACTTTTATCTTTTAAAGTAGTTAAAGTGTTTTCTTTATTATTAGCTTGTCCCCAAAATAGCAATTGATCTTTAGGTACTTTTTTATCTGTTTCTTCATTAATATCTTTGATATTGCCCTTAGCTTTTAAACTTAAATTGGTACTAAAAGCGGCGTAGCCCACCGTTATTAATAAAAATAAACTTAAAGCAGTTATAATAAATATTCTATTTTGTTTTTTTCTTCGCATATTATTCACCAATTATATTATACCCCCCCTCCCTATGAAACTTTCAAGTTTTTTTCCTTTATTTAACAAAAAAAGAAGCATAACTTTACACCTCTTTCTTTGTGGGGGTGGCGGGGTTATACTTTTTAAAATTCTTCTACTGGTAAAGTAATTGTAACATTAGTATATTCGCCTTCTTTTGACTCATAGTTTAAGGTTCCATTATGTGCTTTGATAATTTCTTCTGACAATGAAACTCCTAGACCAGTTCCTTTAGATTTAGTTGTATAAAAAGGTTCTTTTATTTTATTTAAAAGTTCTTTACTCATGCCATTACCATTATCTTTAATAGTAACAATTACTTGATTATCTTTTACTTTTTCTTTAATGATTATGGTCCCTTTTTTATTTTTGGGGATTGCTTCAACACTATTTTTTAAAAGATTTATAAAAACTTGTGTCAATCTATTATAATCGGCATTGATGTATATATCGTCGTCAACAACATCAGAGATTAATTTAATATTATTTTTATGACAAAGCATATCAATATTTTTAATTACTTCTTCAATTAGTAAATTAATATCAATAATATCTTTATTAATTTTTACTCTATTCATGGCTAGGAAGTCTTCTAATAGTAATAAAGTTCGGCTAATTTCATCTTTTAAAATTGGAATATATTTTTGAAAATGTTTGGGGTCATCTTTATTAAACATATCTAAATAACCTTTACAAACGGCAATAGGGTTTTTTATTTCATGGGTTATTTGAAATAATGAAGTATGAATTTGTTCATTCTGTTTTATTTCTTTTATGTTCATGTGCAACTTAAGGATCTCTTCAGTTTTATTTACTAAATTAATTATTATATTAGAAATTACATATAAATAAATTCCTTCGATTAAAACCTCTTCAATATAAATTGGAAACTTATAATTTAAATAACTCAGCAAAATTATTGTAATGATTATCTTTATAGTTGTAAAAGCTAAGATAAAATTATGCATTTTTAATTCTTTGAATGATTTTAAATATAATAAATAATAAAGTATATACTCAAAAATAATGACAAATAAATAATTTTGATAAAAATCATAGTAATATAAAACCATGATAAACGAAGAAATTAAGATGGATGGTTTTGATTTTTTGATATAGGCAATTAGAAGCGGAATATTGATAATCATAAAAGGAATATTTTTAAATAATGGATTAGTATATTTCACTATTAAATATAAAATGGAAAATATTGTTACTACAATTAGTAATTCATTTTCTTTTTTATTAAATGTTTTAGTATATGCGAGATAAAGTAAATACACCATGAGAGGCATACTTATTAAAACAATGTCTAAAATCATAATATCAAATATTTTCATTTTTATCACCGACATTATTTTACAAAATATGTGATGTCGAAGTTTGTCGAAAAATGAAAAATAAGCAATTATTTGCTTATTTTAATCTATGCCACACTGTGTACCACAAGTATCAGTATAAGTATATTTATATTGATTATTTTCACTTTCATATTCCACTTTGACACAACCCTTCATTTCCTCATCAGTAGTAGGATCAATAACATCTTTATCGCTTTCTAAATATCCTTCTTTTCTTAAGAAATCAATACTTAAATAACAACTAGTACTTGGTAATTTTCTAAAATTATCGGTTCCCCAGTTTGAAGCGGCATTTTCTATGACGTTTTTTTGTTCGTCTAAAGTACTTTCTTTAGAATTATTTATAACTCCAACAATTGTTGGGACTGCAATAGTTGCGAGTATACCTAATATTACAATTACGGCAAGTAATTCAATAAGTGTAAAGGCCTTTTTATTCATACTATCACCTATTTCAAATTATACGTTTTTTAGGTTTTTGTGTCAATAATCTTAAAATTAGAATTTTGGAGGTTTACAATTTGTTTTATGATTTAAAATATGATATGATGTATATGAAGGAAACTTCATATAATAAAAAGGAACATTCAATGTTGAATCTTTTGAATGTCTACCTAAAATTTTTAATCTGACACTATATAAGTGTCACTTTTTTATTGCAATTACCATAATGATAAGAAGCAATAATATAATACTGATGTGTTTTAGAATCGTTATTACAAAGGTTCTTTTTGACGTTATTATCAATCCTCCTTTTGTTTAAAGGAAAATAGACACCCAACCATTAAATGTTCCTCAAATAAATTATAACACAAAGTTATTTACATGACAAGCTTTTTTTATTACAAACAGTTATATATTTTTGTTGCTTTTGTTTACTTGTTTGCTTTACCATTAAAATTATGATATTATTTCTGTGATATATTTTGAGGTGGGTATTATGAAGAGTGTTGGTATTATTTGTGAATATAATCCCTTTCATAATGGGCATTTATATCATATTAAAAAGGTAAAGGAATTATATCCTGATTATGTGGTCATTGCCGTTATTAATGGAGATTTTACGCAAAGAGGAGATTTTAGTTTAATAGATAAATGGGAAAAGACAAAGGTTGCTTTAAATTATGTTGATTTAGTTATAGAATTTCCTTTTACTTTTGGTACGCAAGCGGCAGATATTTTTACTAAAGGTAGTGCGGATATTTTAAATGCTTTAAAAGTAGATGCTTTTGTTTTTGGTAGTGAAAGTGCGGATATAGATAAACTTAGAAAAATAGTTAAAGTACAGGAAAGTAAAGAATATAATGATAAAATTAAAGATTATTTAAACAAAGGTTTTAACTACCCTACTAGTTTAGCTAAGGCTTTAAAGGATTTTGATATTGTCTTAGAGAATAATCCTAATGATTTGCTTGGAATTGGTTATATTAGAAATTTAAAGAATGTAGAGATTAAAGTTATTAAAAGAACTAATGATTATCACAGTTTAGATTTAGAAAATATTTCTAGTGCGACTAGTATTAGAGAGGCTTTGAAAGAAGGCATAGATGTTAGAAAATATGTGCCTAAGGAAAGTTATGAAAGTTTAAATGATTTACATTTTTTTGACGATTATTTTGATTTACTTAAATATAAAATTTTAAGTACTGAGGATTTAAGTATTTATCAAACAGTCGATGAAGGTATTGAAAATAAAATTAAGAAAGAGATTTTAAAAGCAAATAATATAGATGAACTAATTAATTTAGTAAAGTCTAAAAGATATACTTACAATAAACTTAAAAGAATGTTTCTGCACATTTTATGTTCTTTTACTAAGGAAGAAGCTAGAAGGTGCATAGATATTCAATATATTAGGGTTTTAGGATTTAATGAAAAAGGTAGAAAGTATTTAAATAGTATTAAAAAAACTAGTGAATTACCTATTTTAACTAAGTATGATAATTCTTTTGAAATGATGCGTATTGAAAACAGAGTTTCTAATATTTACAATATGAAAAAAGATGGTTTTTTAGAGGAATATAAGCACAAGCCTATAATCTTCTAGCCATCTTTTAAATTGTATCAATTTTTAAGAAGTTAGTTGTTTTTACTTCATGCATTCTTGGGAAACCACCTGTAACGATTACGATGTCGCCTTTTTCTAAATTCATTACTTTGGTTGCTTCTTTCTTGCAATATTCCATTAATTCATCGATTGTATTATAGTAACCTACTATAATTGGATAAACACCATAGTTGAGTGCGAGAGCTTTAGCTACTTTAGCATCTGGACAAGCAGCCGCAATTAATGATTTTGGTTTTAATGTACTGATTTTTTTAGCACTATAACCACTAGTTGTTGCAGCAATGATTAATTTAACGTTTAATAGATTGGCACTTTCTACAACATTATGAGCAATAGCTGATGGGATATTATTTTCTTTAGCATATGATTTTTGATTAGCATAGTCATAATATCTTTCAGCTTCTTCACATGTTTCAGCCATATATTTTACAGCATCTGCTGGATGTTTACCGATAGTTGTTTCGCCTGATAACATAACAGCATCAGTACCATCTAATACAGCGTTAGCAACATCTGATATTTCAGCACGTGTTGGTCTAGCACTTGTATACATAGATGCAAGCATCTCGGTTGCTACTATAACTGTACGGCCTTTTTTACGGCATTTTTCAATAATTTCTTTTTGTAATACTGGAAGTTTATTCATAGGTACTTCTACACCTAAATCTCCTCTAGCTACCATAACGCCATCACTTACTTCAATAATTTCATCGATGTTTTTGATAGCTCTATGACTTTCTACTTTAGAGATTATCTGCATATCTTCTCTACCTTGCTGTTTTAATATTTCTCTAGCTGCTAAAACATCTTCTTTTGAGCTTACAAATGATAAAGCTAAGTAATCGCCATCGTGCTCACAAGCATAGATAATATCTTCTTTATCTTGCTCACTTATGAATGGCATATTTAAATGAACACCTGGTACGTTGACACTTTTTCTACTTCCAAGTACTCCACCATCAATTATTTTACAGTTAAGTCCATTATCTAATTTTTCTATTACTTCTAATTTCATTAATCCATCTTCAAGTAATATAATACTACCTACTTCGATGCCATCTAAAGCATCTTTATAGTTTACAGTGATAGCTTCTTCAGTTCCTAAGATATCATCTTTAACTATTTTGATGGTTTTTCCTTCGACTAAGTTTATTTGGTCGTTAGTCATATTTCCTGTACGGAAATCTGGTCCTTTAGTATCAAATAAGACTGCTATATATGAGCCTAAATCCTCGTTAGCTTTTTTAACTAGGTTTAAGGCTGTTGTTTTTTCTTCTTCTGTGGCATGAGAGAAGTTAATTCTAGCTACATTCATGCCGTTTAATACCATTTGTTTAAATGTTTCATATTTGGCACTACTTGGACCAATTGAACAAATTATTTTTGTTTTTTTCATGTTTTACCTCTCCTTTTGACATTTTTCACAATAATAAGTTCCTCGTCCGCCAACATTTATTTTAGTTATTTTTGAATGGCAAATAGGACACTCCTTTTTGGTATGAACAAGTAAATCTGTTTGAAATTTTCCATGTACTCCTTCACTGGATTCATAACTTTTGATTGTTGTTCCACCTTTTTCGATGGCTTTTTCTAGAACTTTTTTTGTAAAATTTATAATATTTTGTAAATCTTTTTCTGTTAAATCTGATGCGATAGTTTTAGGATTTATTTTAGATAAAAAGAGAATTTCATCGGCATAAATATTTCCGATACCAACAATTATAGTTTGGTCTAAAAGTTCGGTTTTAATCGGTTTTTTGTGAAATTTTTGTTTTAAATATTCTTTGGTTAAATTTTTATCCCATGGCTCTAACCCTAATTCATTTAATGGTCTTTGGTTAAAAGCATCTTCTTTTTTTATTAAATACATTTTTCCAAATTTCCTTGTATCATTATATCTTAAGTCAGTATTATCTGAAAAATGGAATATAACGTGCTGGTGCTTTTCTCTAGGGTCAGTATTTTTTCTGATGTAATATTTGCCTTCCATTCTAAGGTGTGATAA